>NZ_JBFUHU010000044.1:0-15212 GCF_056402235.1 Cellulomonas sp. P4_B5_2 | reverse complement strand
CGCCACGACCCCGGGCGTGCAGGCGATCGCCGCCGCCGCGCCGGACCACGCGATCGCGGTCGGCGCCGCGTTCGGCCCGGCCGACCTGCTGGCAAAGCGGGTGGCCGCCGCACGGACGGGCGCGCTGCTGGGCGGCGGGGGGCAGCTCGTGTTCCCGCAGGTCCCGGGCGTGCCGGGCAAGAAGTACGTCGCCCTGTACGGCACGCCCGGATCCGCGGCGCTCGGCGTGCTGGGGGAGCAGGACGTGCCCGCGACGCTCGCCCGCGCCGACGGCACCGCGGCGCCCTACCGCACGCTCACCACCGACGCGGTGGTGCCGATGGTCGAGATCATCGCGACCATCGCCTCGGCCGGACCCGGGGACGACGGCAACTACTCGCAGGAGCGGTCCGTCGAGGAGCTGCGTCCCCTGGTGGAGGCCGCGGGAGCGGCGGGCATGGCGGTCGTCCTGGACCTGCAGCCCGGGCGGACCGACTTCCTCACGCAGGCCCAGCAGTACGCCGACCTGCTCGCCCTGCCCTACGTCGGGCTCGCGCTCGACCCCGAGTGGCGCCTCGCCCTGGACCAGGTGCACCTGCGCCAGATCGGCTCCGTCGGCATCGACGAGGTGAACGGGGTCGTGGCCTGGCTCGCGGACTTCACCGCCCAGCGCGCGCTGCCGCAGAAGATGCTCGTCCTGCACCAGTTCGCGGGCCGGATGATCACCGACCGGGCGCGGCTGGACACGTCACGCGACGAGCTGGCGCTGGTCATCCACGTCGACGGGCAGGGCTCGCAGCCGGCGAAGGCGGGCACCTGGAACGCGCTGCGGACCGACGCGCCGCCGGTGCACTGGGGGTGGAAGAACTTCTTCGACGAGGACAAGCCGATGCTGGACCCGACGCAGACGTACCAGGTCCAGCCGGTGCCGGACCTGGTCAGCTACCAGTAGCGGGACGCTCCACCAGGAACGTGCGGCCGGTGGCGTCGACGACGCGCTCGAACCCCGCCTGCAGCTCGGCGTCGCGGGCGACCTCGTCCTCGGTCAGCTCCTTGCGCGGGCCGCGGATGTTGCCCACCTGTGCGGGACCCAGGTAGGTCAGCCACCACTCGGTCATGTCACGCCGCTGCTTCTTCGACACGAGGTCTCCTCGGTAGTTCGTGCCCTAACTATATGCGCACGATCTAGGCTGGCGGCATGGACGATCCACTCGCCGTCGAGGCCCAGGTCTGCCTGACCATGTCCGCCGCGGCCCGCAGCCTCGTCGCGTTCTACCGACCCCTGCTCGAGCCGCTCGGGCTGACGCACCCGCAGTACCTCACGATGCTCGCCCTGTGGCAGTACGGCCGCCTCTCGCTCAAGGACCTCGCCGCCGTGCTCCATCTCGAGCCCGCCACCGCCTCGCCGCTGGTCAAGCGGCTCGAGGCGATGGGACTCGTCCGGCGCGAGCGGGCCACCGACGACGAGCGCGCGCTGGAGATCGTCGTGACGGACGACGGCCGCGCGATGCGGGCCTCGGCCGTCGGGATCCCGGCCGCGATGGTCGAGGGCCTGGGCCTCACGCCGGAGCAGATCGAGCAGATCCGTGCGGCGGCGGAGCTGCTGATCACCGCGACGGCACCTACCCCCGCATGATCTGCTGCACGGCCCACCGGTTGCCGTCGGGGTCGGCGAAGAACGTGAACCGCCCCCACGGGAAGTCGACCACCGGCTCGGCGGCGACCCCCCGGCCCACCAGGTACTCGTAGGCGGCGTCGGCGTCGACGACCACCACCTGGAGCCCCTGCTGCGAGCCCGCCGGCATCGTCGTCATGTTCACGTCCAGGACGATCGAGCAGGCCGAGCCCGGGGGAGTGAGCTGCACGAACCGCAGGTTCTCGTCGACCGGGATGTCGTGGTCGGCCACGAACCCGACCTGGTCGACGTAGAACGCCTTGGCACGGTCGATGTCCGTCACGGGGACCGAGACGAGCTCCAGCTTCATGTCCATCGGTGCGACTCCTTTCGAGAGGTCATGCGACCAGCGTCCTCGCAGTAGCGGTCAGCCGCTGTCCGCTGCTCGGACGGTCCGATCCTCGTGTCGTCCGTAGGCTCGACACCATGACGCACCCCATCCGCATCGGAGTCCAGCTCCAGCCCCAGCACGCCGACTACGCCCAGCTCCGCGACGCGGTGAGCCGCGCGGAGGACCTCGGCGTCGACATCATCTTCAACTGGGACCACTTCTTCCCGCTGTCGGGTGACCCGGACGGCAAGCACTTCGAGTGCTGGACGATGCTCGGCGCGTGGGCGGAGCAGACCAGCCGCGTGCAGATCGGCGCGCTGGTCACGTGCAACTCGTACCGCAACCCCGAGCTGCTGGCGGACATGGCCCGCACGGTCGACCACATCAGCGGAGGCCGGCTGATCCTCGGCATCGGCGCAGGGTGGTTCGAGAAGGACTACGACCAGTTCGGCTACGAGTTCGGCACCGCGGGCTCGCGGATCGCGGACCTGGCGCAGGCGATGCCGCGGATCAAGGCCCGCTGGGCGGCGTCCAACCCGACGCCGACGCGCGAGATCCCGGTGATGATCGGCGGCGGCGGCGAGCGCAAGACCCTGCGGGTCGTCGCCGAGCACGCCGACGTGTGGCACTCCTTCGGGGACGTGCACACGCTGAGCCGCAAGAGCGCGATCCTCGACGAGCACGGCGCCGAGGTCGGCCGCGACACGGCCGCGCTGGTCGAGCGCTCGGTCGGTGTGGGGTCGTCGCCGAGCGCGGTCGCCGACGCCCTCGTCGCGGCCGGTGCAACGCTCTTCACGGTGGGCACCAGCGGGCCGGACTACGACCTCTCGCTCGCCGCCGAGTGGGTCGCCTGGCGCGACGCGCAGGGCTGAGTCGGGCCGCGCGCCCTAGGCTCGGGGGCGATGAGCCACCCGAGCAGCCCGGACCGGGGCGTCGAGCGACGATGGTGGCCGCGCGCCCTCCTGGTCCTCGGAGCCGTGCTGGTCGCGCTGACGTTCGGGATCTCCACCGCGTCGGTCGAGAGCAGCCTCGGTCCGCACGAGGCGCGCTACGACGTCACCACGGACGACACGGTGACGGTCGACCTCGGCCCCCTCGGTACGCTCCAGATCGACTCGCCGCTGCCGTTGACGCTCGGGGTACGCGTCGTCGTGCAGGAGATCCCGGCGTCGGTCACCGAGCTCGACCAGGCCCGGACCCTGCAGGCGCTGAGCGGAGACCTGCAGAGCTACCTGCAGTTCTTCTCCGGCCCGCAGGCGACGGTGCAGGACGTCGCCCGTGCGCTGGCCGTGCAGGCGCTCGAACGGACCGGTCTGGCGCTCGCGGTCCTCGTGGGTGGCTGGTTCCTGGCGCGGTTCCTCCTCGGTGGGGCGCGGCGCGCGGAGCTGCACGATCACGTCCGCCCGCACCTGCGGTCCGCCGTGGTCGGGGTGGCGGTGATCGCGCTCGTCGCCACGGCCCTCACGTCCAGCCTCGGGCGCAGGGACCGGCCGTCCGTGTCGCAGCCGGCGTCCGCCGTCTTCGACGGCACGCCGCTCGAGGGGGCACGGGTGACCGGACGGCTCGGTGGCGTCATCGACACGTACGGCGGGCAGGTGGTGGCGGAGCTGCGCAAGAACGAGAAGTTCTACGCAGAGGCCAACGCCTCGCTCGAGGCCGCCTGGGACGACCGGCAGGACGTGCCGGAGCGCGACGACCCGACACCGAGCACGAGCCGGACCGGACCCGACGAGGCGAGCCTGCTGACCGTCGTGGTGGTCTCCGACCTGCACTGCAACGTCGGCATGGCACCGCTGATCCGCACGCTCGTCGAGCGCTCGGGGGCGGAGCTCGTCCTCGACGCCGGGGACACCACGATCAACGGGACCTCGGTCGAGCAGTACTGCGTCACCACGTTCGCCCGCGCGGTGCCGGCGGGCGTGGAGCTGGTGACGTCGCCTGGCAACCACGACTCGTTGGAGACCTCGAGGACCTACGCGCGCGCCGGCGCCACGGTGCTGGACGGCGAGGTCGTCGAGGTGGACGGCCTGCGCATCCTCGGCGACGGAGACGCGAACGAGACGCGCGTCGGGGCCGGCGGGACCGCCCAGGCGGGGACGGAGTCGTCGTCGGACGTGGCCGACCGGCTCGCGGACGTCGCCTGCGACGACTCCGACGGCGTCGACCTGCTGCTCATCCACACGCCGGCCGTCGGCCAGGCCGCTCTGGAGAACGGCTGCGTCCCGGCGCAGATCTCCGGCCACCTGCATCGTCGCTACGGCCCGGAGCGGGTCGGTCGGGGGGTGCGCTACATCAGCTCGAGCACGGCGGGCGCCACCCTGGGTCAGGCGACGGTCGGCCCGCTGCACGGCGTCGCGGAGCTGACCGTGCTGCGCTGGGACCCCGAGACGCGCCGGTTCCTCGACTACCAGCTGGTGCAGGTGCGGCCCGACACGACGGTCTCGGTCACCTCGCGCCTGCGGTGGCCCGTGACGCCGGCGGTGCCCACGGAGCCGGGCAACCGCGCGACGCCTTCACCCGTGTGATCCGCGTCACGCGGGCCTAGGGTGGAGTTGCGCGCGAGCGGAGCCTCGGACGCGCGCGGGAGGGTGCATGGTCCGGGCCTCGACGACGATCGGCCGGGAGCGGGGTGCGCGGTCGCACCCCGCCCTCCGTGCCGCCCTGGCCGGCGTCTGCGTGCTCGTGGGCATCGTCGTGCTGGCACCCGGCGCGTCGGCTGCCCCCGGCGAGGCCGAGCTGCGCCCGGGCGAGGTGCTCGCTCCCGGCGAGGGCCTGGTGTCGGCCGACGGGTCGCAGACCCTGGTGGTCCAGCCCGACGGGGTTCTTGCCCTCTTCGGTGCCGAGCCGGACCCCCGCTGGGTGTCCGGCCCCCCGAGCCCGGGATCGCTGCTGAGGGTCGGTGAGGACGGCGCCATCGCGCTGACCAGGCCGGACGGCTCGGTCAGCTGGCAACCGGACGCGCCCGCGAGCGCGGGCTCGACGTTGGTGCTGCAGGACGACGGCGACCTGGTGGTGCTCGACCCGCAGGGCGCGCAGGTCTGGGAGTCCGGCACGGCCGTGCGGCCGTCGATCCTCCCCTCGGGCGGCGTGCTGGCGCCCGGGGACGCCCTCTCCTCACCGGACGGGCGGCACACCCTCCTCGTCCTCGACGACGGGACGGTTGCCCTCCTCGGCCCGGACGCGACGACCCGCTGGTCCACGGGGGCCGGCACTCCGGGGTCGACCCTGACCGTGCGCGAGGACGGCAACGTGGTCGTCGCCGACCCGGACGGCAACCGGACCTGGCGCAGCCGGACCGCGGGTAACCCGGGGTCGACCCTCGTGCTCCAGGACGACGGAGACCTCGTGCTCTACGACGTCGCGGGCGCGCCGGTGTGGAGCACGGGCACCGTGCTCGGTCCTCCGTCGCTGGTGGCGGGGACTCCTCTGGAGGCGGGTGCGCAGCTGAGCTCGCCGGACGGCCACCTGAGACTGCAGCTCGCGGCGGACGGGCTCGCCCTGAGCTACGACGGCTCGGCCGTGTGGTCCGCGCCGGTGCCCGGAGCAGCCGCTCTCGCCGTCCGGGACGACGGCACGGTGGCGGTGACCGGGGCGGACGGTGCGGTGCTGTGGACCAGCCTCACGGAGGCCAGCCCAGGGGCGACGCTCGAGCTCGAGGAGGGTGCGCTGCTCCTGCGTGCGTCGACCGGACAGGAGCTGTGGCGCATCGACGTCCCGGCCGAGCTCATGGTCGCGACCGAGGTGGCCACCGACTGCGACGACGTCACCAAGCCCGTCCCCGAGGCCGACACCGTCGTCACGAGTCTCGGTGTCCGCGTCCACCCCTGCCTCGCCGGCGCGCTCGACGCGCTGATGACCGCGGCGCAGGCCGACGGTATCGAGCTGCGCGCCTGGGGCTGGCGCAGCGCGAGCCAGCAGATCGCGCTGCGCGCCGCGAACTGCAGCCCGACCGAGGCGGACCCGACGATCGTCACCTGCCGGCCGCAGACCGCACCGCCGGGGACGTCCCGGCACGAGCGCGGCCTCGCGCTCGACTTCACGACCGGGGGCTCGGTGCTCCGGTCCGGCTCGGCCGCGTTCGCGTGGCTGTCCGAGCACGCCGCCGACTACGGGCTCGAGAACCTGCCGGGCGAGCCCTGGCACTGGTCCGTCGACGGCTGGTGAGCGCAGGCGCCCTAGGCTGGACGGCGTGAGCACGCCGACGACCCCCGAGCTGAGCGCCGTCACGCAGGACTACCTCAAGGTCGTGTGGTCGGCGCGCGAGTGGTCGACGCAGCCGGTGACCACGAAGATGCTGGCCACGCGCCTCGGCGTCGGGGCGTCCACGGTGTCGGAGACCGTCCGGCGGCTGGCCGACAGCGGGCTGGTCACGCACCAGCCGTACGGTGCGGTCGAGCTCACGGCGGACGGCGAGCGGCACGCGCTCGCGGTCGTGCGCCGGCACCGCCTGATCGAGACGTTCCTCGTGGAGGTGCTCGGTTACGGCTGGGACGAGGTGCACGACGAGGCCGAGGTGCTCGAGCACGCGGTCTCGGACCTGTTCGTCGAGCGCATCGCCGCGCAGCTCGGGCACCCGCGCCGGGACCCGCACGGCGACCCGATCCCGGGCGTCGACGGGTCGCTCGACATCCCCGCGGCCAGCGTGCTGTGGGACGTCGAGCCCGGGGGATGGGCGGTCGCCAGGATCTCCGACGCCGACCCGGAGCTTCTGCGCTACCTGGAGTCGGTCGGGCTCGTGCTGGACGCGCCGCTGACCGTGGTGGAGCGTCGCACCGTCTCCGGCGTCATCTCGGTGCGGGCCGGCGAGCGCACGGTCGACCTCGGCGAGGTGGCCGCCCGCGCCATCTGGCTGGTCCCCGCCGCCTGACAGCCCGTACGCTGGGCGACATCCACCGGAGCTGACGACGACGCACTCCGCACCGAGATCGAATCGATTCGTCCGGAGGCTCGTCGTTGGTCACCCTCACGCCTGCGCGCTCGCGCGCTGCGCTGTTCGCCCTCGCCCTCGGCGGGTTCGGCATCGGCACCACGGAGTTCGCGACGATGGGCCTGCTGCCCGAGATCGCCGACGACCTCGCGGTCTCGATCCCGACAGCCGGCCACGCGATCACCGCGTACGCGCTCGGCGTGGTCGTCGGCGCCCCGACGCTCGCGGCGCTGGGGGCCAGGCTCGACCGGCGTCGGCTCCTGCTGCTCCTCATGGTCGCGTTCACGGTCGGCAACATCCTGTCCGCGTTCGCGCCGTCGCAGGGCTGGCTCGTCGTCGCGCGGTTCCTCGCCGGGCTGCCGCACGGGGCGTTCTTCGGGGTCGGGGCCGTCATGGGCACGGCGGTCGTCGGGCCGGAGAAGCGGGGCCGTGCCGTGGCCGCGATGATGGCCGGGCTGACGGTCGCGTGCGCGGTCGGGGTGCCGCTGTCGGCGATCCTGGGGCAGGCCGTCGGCTGGCGCTGGGCGTTCGTCGGGGTCGGCGTGCTCGGCCTGGTCACGCTCGCCGCGCTGCACGCGTGGACCCCGTCGCTGCCGTCTCCGGCCGGCACCACGGTCCGCACCGAGCTGGCGGCCCTGCGCAACAGCCGGCTCTGGATCGCGTTCGGCGCCGGCGCGATCGGGTTCGGGGGGATGTTCGCGGTCTACTCCTACGTCAAGCCGCTGCTCACGGAGGTGACGGGGCTGGACGTCGCCCTCGTCCCGCTGGTGCTGGCCCTGTACGGGATCGGCATGACGATCGGGACCCTGGTCGGCGGGCGGCTGGCCGACCGGTCCGTTCTGGGGACGGTGATCGGAGGCATGGTCGCGACGATCGTCGTCCTCGTCGTCATCGCGCTCGTCGGGGCGTCCCCGGTGCCCGCCGTCCTGGCCCTCGTCCTGCTGGGCGTGACGTCACAGGTGCTCGGGCTGTCCCTGCAGACGCGCCTCATGGACGTGTCCCCGGCGGCACCGTCGCTCGGCGCAGCCCTCTGCCACTCGGCCCTCAACCTGGGCAACGCCGCGGGCACGTTCGCCGGCGGGCTGGTCATCGCCGGAGGCTTCGGCTACCTGGCGCCGGCGTGGGTCGGCGCGGCGCTCACCGCGCTGGGGCTGGTCGTCGTGCTGGCGTTCGGGCGCGGACCCGCGCCGGTGCTCTCAGCGCCGGCGGGTGCCGAAGATCGTGCGCGTGATCTCACGCCCGAGCTGAGTGCCCGCTGACCGCAGCAGGCTGTCCAGCGGGCTCGTCCGGCTGGTCGACCGACGCGGCGCCGAACGGCGTGCCTCGCGTGCGGCCTCGTCGGCCCGGTCCTGCGCCTCCTCGGCCTCCTGCTCGCGCCGTGCGGCGTCCTGCGCCTTCTGCGCGCGCACGGCGAGCAGCTCGTACGCGGACTCCCGGTCCACGGCCACGGCGTACCGGCCGGACAGCGGTGACGCGGCGACGGCGGCGGTGAGGTTCGCCGCCGGCATCGGCTCCATCGACGACTGCGGCGCCCGCAACCGGGTCCACGCCACCGGTGTCGGAGTCCCGCGCTCGGACTGGACCGTGACCACGGCCTCGCCGGTGCCCAACGACTGGAGCAGCTGCTCGAGGTCGTAGGGGGAGGTCGGGAACGTGCGGGCGGCGGAGCGCAGCGCCTTCGCGTCGTCGGGGGTGAACGCGCGCAGGGCGTGCTGCACGCGGTTGCCCAGCTGGCCCAGCACGTCCGCCGGGACGTCCTTCGGGCTCTGGGTGACGAAGAAGACGCCGACGCCCTTGGACCGGATCAGCCGGACCGTCTGCGTGACCTGGGTCAGGAAGTCCGACGACGCACCCGTGAACAGCAGGTGCGCCTCGTCGAAGAAGAACACGAGCTTGGGCTTGTCGGGATCGCCCACCTCGGGGAGCTCCTGGAACAGCTCGGCCAGCAGCCACATGAGGAACGTCGAGAACAGGGCGGGCCGGTCCTGCACCGCGGGCAGCTCGAGCGCGCTGACCACTCCGCGACCGTCGGGGGTGGTCCTGAGCAGCTCGGACACGTCGAACGCCGGCTCCCCGAAGAAGGCGTCGGCACCCTGGCTCTGCAGCGACACGATCTCGCGCAGGATGACCCCGGCGGTCGCCGCGGACAGCCCGCCGATCCCCTTGAGCAGCGGCTTGCCCTCGTCGCTGACCAGGTACGCGATGGTGGCCTGCAGGTCCTTGAGGTCCAGGAGCGCGAGCCCCTGGGTGTCGGCCCAGTGCATGATCAGGCCGAGGCTCGACTCCTGCGTCGCGTTCAGGCCCAGGACCTTGGACAGCAGCAGCGGCCCGAAGTCCGTGACCGTGGTCCGCACGGGCGAGCCCGTCCCGATCCCGCCCAGGCTCAGGAACTCGACGGGCGACGCCGTAGCCACCCAGTCCTGACCGAGGCTCGACGTGCGGGCCAGGAGCTTCTCGCTCGACGCGCCCGGGACGGCGAGCCCGGACAGGTCACCCTTGATGTCCGCGACGAACACAGGGACGCCGGCCGCGGACAGGCCCTCGGTGAGCACCTGGAGCGTCTTGGTCTTGCCCGTACCGGTCGCGCCGGCCACGAGGCCGTGCCGGTTCATCATCGCCAGGGGGATCCCGACCGGGACGTGCGGGAGCGCCGCGTCGTCCTCGACGAGCGCGCCGAGGGGGAGCATYGGGCCGGCGAAGGTGTAGCCGGCGGCGATCTGTGCGGCGTGCTCGGAGAGCGTCGTCGGGGCCGACTCGGCCGGGGCGCTCACCGGGTCGACGGCAGCCGGTGCCGGGCTCACCTGCGCGGCGGCGGCCTCGGCGGCCGCCAGTGCTGCCGCGGCAGCCTGGGCCTTCGCCTCCGCCGCCTCGGCGGCCGCCTGGGCTGCTGCGGCACGGAGGGCGGCGAGATCGGCGGGGGAGCCTGGCGTGCTGTCCGACATGACCGGAGCATACGGCTGTGTACCCGGGCGCACCCGGCCGCGTGCCGCGGGATCACCGGTGGTCGGTAAACTCGGCGGGTGACCTCGCAGGACGCCCCCACCCCGACCCCCACCGACGACGTTCCCTTCCGCTACACCGCCGATCTCGCGCGCGAGATCGAGCTGCGCTGGCAGGACGCGTGGGCGGACCGCGGCACGTTCTTCGCCGCCAACCCGACGGGTGACCTCACCGACGGTGACGGCCGGCACGCGGATCCCGCGCAGCCGGCGTTCTTCGTCATGGACATGTTCCCGTACCCCTCCGGCGCCGGGCTGCACGTCGGCCACCCGCTCGGGTACATCGCCACCGACGTCGTCGGCCGGTTCCGTCGCATGCAGGGCGACAACGTGCTGCACGCGCTGGGGTTCGACGCCTTCGGTCTGCCCGCCGAGCAGTACGCGGTGCAGACGGGCCAGCACCCGCGCGTGACCACGGAGGCGAACATCGAGGTCATGCAGCGGCAGCTGCGGCGCCTGGGCGTGGCGCACGACCCCCGACGTTCGTTCGCGACGATCGACCCGGCCTACGTGGGCTGGACCCAGTGGATCTTCCTGCAGATCTTCGACTCCTGGTACGACGAGACCGCGCCGCGTCCCGACGGCGGCGTCGGCCGGGCCCGGCCGATCGCGGACCTGGTCGCGGAGTACGACTCCGGAGCGCGCGGAGACGAGTGGGCGGGCCTGGACGAGGTCGCGCGACGGCGCGTGCTGGACACCCACCGGCTGGCCTACGTGTCCGAGACGCCGGTGAACTGGTGCCCCGGGCTGGGCACGGTGCTGGCCAACGAGGAGGTCACCTCCGACGGCCGCTCCGAGCGGGGCAACTTCCCCGTGTTCCAGCGCAGCCTGCGCCAGTGGAACATGCGCATCACGTCCTACGCGGACCGGCTGATCGACGACCTGGAGCACATCGACTGGCCTGACAAGGTCAAGGCGATGCAGCGCAACTGGATCGGCCGCTCGTCGGGTGCCCGCGTCCGGTTCGCGGTGCAGGGTGGGGACCAGGTCGAGGTGTTCACCACGCGCCCCGACACCCTGTTCGGTGCCACGTTCGTCGTCGTGGCACCCGAGCACCCCCTGCTGGACGAGGTGCCCGCGGCGTGGCCCGACGGCACCAAGGACCTGTGGACCGGCGGCCACCGCACGCCGGTGGACGCCGTCGCGTCCTACCGGGCCGAGACCGCCGCCAAGACGGCCGTCGAGCGCCAGGCCGACGCCGGCCGCAAGACCGGCGTGTTCACCGGCCACCTGGCGGCGAACCCGGTGAACGGCGAGCTGCTGCCCGTGTTCACCGCCGACTACGTCCTCATGGGCTACGGCACCGGCGCGATCATGGCCGTCCCGGGTGGCGACGTGCGCGACTTCGCGTTCGCCGAGGCGCTGGAGCTGCCGGTCGTCTACACGATCGACGCCCCCGAGGGCACCGAGCCGGGCGCGCGCACCGGCGAGGGCGTCGCGATCAACTCCTCGAACGACGAGATCAGCCTGGACGGGCTCGGCGTGGCCGAGGCCAAGGCCGCGATCACCGACTGGCTGACCGCCAAGGGCGTGGGCGAGGGCACCATCACCTACCGCCTGCGCGACTGGCTGTTCAGCCGCCAGCGCTACTGGGGCGAGCCGTTCCCGATCGTCTACGACGAGCACGACCTGCCGCTGGCCGTCCCGCAGTCGGCGCTGCCGGTGAACCTGCCGGAGGTGCCCGACTACTCGCCGCGCACGTTCGACCCGGACGACGCGCACTCCACCCCGGAGCCGCCGCTGGGCCGCAACGAGGACTGGGTGAACGTCACGCTCGACCTCGGCGACGGCCCGAAGCAGTACCGCCGGGACACCAACACCATGCCCAACTGGGCCGGCTCGTGCTGGTACTACCTGCGCTACCTGGACCCGACCAACGACGCGCTGCTGGTGGACCCCGCCCTGGAGCAGTACTGGATGGGCCCGGGCCACGGGGAGCAGAAGCCCGACTCCATCGGCGGCGTCGACCTGTACGTCGGCGGCGTGGAGCACGCGGTCCTGCACCTGCTGTACGCGCGGTTCTGGCACAAGGTCCTGCACGACCTGGGCCACGTGGCCAGTGGCGAGCCGTTCCACAAGCTGTTCAACCAGGGCTACATCCAGGCGTACGCCTACACCGACGCGCGCGGCGTGTATGTCCCGGCCGAGGAGGTCGTGGAGGACGCCGCGTCCGCGACCGGCTTCAGCTGGCAGGGCCAGCCCGTCGACCGCGAGTACGGGAAGATGGGCAAGTCGCTGAAGAACATGGTGACGCCCGACGACATGTACGCCGAGTACGGCGCCGACACCCTGCGCGTGTACGAGATGTCGATGGGGCCGCTGGACCTCTCCCGTCCGTGGGAGACCCGTGCGGTCGTCGGCTCGCAGCGGTTCCTGCAGCGGCTGTGGCGCAACGTCGTCGACGAGGGCACCGGCGCCACCGTCGTGTCGGACGAGGCGCCTTCCGAGCAGACGCTGCGGGTGCTGCACCACGCGATCGCGGACGTCACCGCGGACATGGCGGCCATGCGGGTGAACACGGCGATCTCGCGCCTGATCGTGCTCAACAACCACCTGACGACGTTGCCGACGACGCCGCGCGCGGCGATCGAGCCGCTCGTCCTCATGACCGCGCCCGTGGCCCCCCACGTCGCCGAGGAGCTGTGGTCGCGGCTGGGCCACGACCGGTCGCTCGCCTACGAGCCGTTCCCGGTGGCGGACCCGGCATACCTGGTGGAGGACACGGTCACGTGCATCTTCCAGGTGCAGGGCAAGGTCCGCGGTCGCGCCGAGGTCGCCCCCGGCGTGTCCGACGACGAGCTGCGCGAGCTGGCCCTGGCGGACGTCGGTGTCCAGCGCGCCCTCGACGGCCGGGGGATCCGCACCGTGATCATCCGGGCCCCGAAGCTCGTCAACGTCGTCCCGGCCTGACCGGCATGCCCGGCCGCCGCCCGCCCGAGCAGCCGTCGGTCGCGATCGTCACCGACTCCACGGCGACGCTGCCCGAGGGCGCGGCCGAGCGGTGGGGCATCGGCGTCGTCCCGCTGGACGTCGTGGTGGACGGCGTGCGGCACATCGAGGGCGTCGACCTGACCCCGGGGGAGCTGCTCGCCGCGCTGACCAGGGGCGCCAAGGTGTCGACGTCCCAGCCGTCACCCGCGGCGTTCGCGGCGGCCTACGACCGGGCCGCGGCGTCCGGTGCGCGCGAGATCGTCTCGATGCACCTCTCTGGCGAGCTGTCCGGGACGGTCCGGGCCGCGCAGCTCGCCGCGGAGGCCGCTCCCGTGACCGTCCACGTGGTCGACTCGGCAGTGGTCGCCATGGCGCTGGGCTTCGCGGTGCTCGACGCGGCGCGGTTCTCCATCGGTCCTCCGCGGCCGGCCGTAGTCCCTCCGTCCGGTCCGCTCGGCGCCGCGCGCGCGTGGTGGCAGGCCAGGGGGCGTGCCGAGCCGTCGCTGCCGACCGGCGCCGACGTCGCAGACCGGGGGCGGTCGGTCGCCTCGTCGACGCGGGTCTGGTTCCTCGTGGACTCGCTCGAGCATCTGCGCAGGGGTGGGCGGTTGAGCATGCCGGCGACGGCGTTCGGCATCGTGCTCGGCCTGCGCCCGATCCTCTCGCTGCAGGACGGTGCCCTCGAGGTGCTGGAGAAGGTGCGGACGCGACGGGCGGCACGGGACCGGCTGGTCGCGCTCGCCGTCGCCGACCTCGCCCGACGTCCGCACGCCAGGATCGCGGTGCAGCACCTGGGGCAGCCGGAGATCGCCGCGACGCTGGCCGACGAGCTCACCGCGGCGGGCGGGGAGCGGATCGTGGAGACGGTCGTGTGCGAGTCCGGCGCGGTGCTCGCCGCGCACGCCGGTCCCGGTCTGCTGGCGATCGTCGTCGCCGACGCCTGACGCGCTCTTCGAACCGCCCACAGCCCGGACCCGCCGACCGGACAGGCACAGCCCGTCGATGCCGCGCCCCCGAGCGTGGTGGCGACCCTAGGTTCGGCGGGTGCGACGCCGTGACCGTGACCTCTCCCGGACCACCCGGCGTCGGCTGACCGCACTGACCGCGCCTCGCTCGTCGGCCGAACCTCCACGCCCGCCGCCGGCCGCCACGAGCGGTCGGCCCGCCCTCCCGGACGTGGCTGCACCACCCCGGTCGTCCGGGTGGGTCCCACGTCCCGTCTCGGCACGGACAGACGACGTCGTCGCCGCGGCGGCGGCGGCTCCTGCGCCCCGCCCGGCGGCGTCGGACGCCACGCCCGGTCCGGCTGTGCCGGACGACGCTGTGCCYGGTCCGGCCGCGCGGGACCCGGCGCCCGACCGGGCCACGTCGGAACCGACCCCGCGGACGACCGCTGCACTGCACGTCGCGGCGGCCGGGTACGCCACCGCGCACGGGGACCCGATCGCTCGCGCGCCGGCACCTCGTCGCCGCCTCCGGTGGACGGTCTCGTGGCGGCTCGCGGCCGCGGCAGGGGCCGTCGTTCTCCTGGTGGCAGGCGGTGTGGCGCTCCGTGCGGCGTCCGTCGCGCCGGGTCCCGCGGTCGTGCTCCCTGTCCCGGCACCGAGCGCGACGGGCGCCCGTCCGACGGACGTTCCCACCGAGGTGGTGGTCGACGTGGTGGGGGCGGTGAACGCACCCGGCGTGGTCCGGCTGGCAGAGGGTTCGCGGGTGGTCGACGCGATCGCCGCGGCCGGTGGTGCCGGCGCCGACGCCCAGCTGAGCGCCCTCAACCTGGCGCGGCTGCTCGTGGACGGCGAGCAGATCGCCGTCCCGCGGCCCGGCGAGCAGCCCGCGACGGCGGCGGTTCCGTCCGGCGCGGACGAGCTGCTCGACCTCAACGGTGCGGACGAGGCCGCGCTCGACGCGCTGCCCGGCATCGGCCCGGTGCTGGCAGGGCGGATCGTCGCGCACCGCGAGAAGGGACCGTTCACCTCGGTCGACGAGCTCGCCGACGTCGCCGGCATCGGCCCGACCCTGCTCGAACGGCTGCGTGAGCTGGTGCGGGTGTGACCACGCCCGAGCCGGACGAGGACAGCGACCCGCCGCTCACGGTCGACATCCGGCTCGTCCCCGCCGCCGTCGCCGCCTGGATCGCCGCGCTGCTGGKCGTCCGGATCTCTCCGGACGCGGCCCGGACGGGTGCCGCCGTCGGCCTCACCCTCGTGGTCGGCGCCCTCGTGGTCGGCCGGGCCGGACGGCGGCTCCAGGTGCTCGGCCCCGTGCTCGCACTGGCGCTGGTCGCGGGCTCGGCGGTGCTGGGTGCGGGCGCCGGCCAGTCGGCCGCTCGCACCGAGGGCCTGCTCCCGGTCCTCGCGCGCGAGGGGTCCG
>NZ_JBFUHU010000043.1:0-15666 GCF_056402235.1 Cellulomonas sp. P4_B5_2 | reverse complement strand
AGCCGATGGCGAGCACCGACCCGAGGATCCCGTACTCCCCCGCGCCCTTGCCGAACTCGCTGCGCGCCATCATGGCGCTGGTCAGCTGGAAGTTGAGGCCGAACGTGGAGACCACACCGACGACCACCATGATCACGAGGATGTCGCTGCGGCCGCGCACGTAGGCGATGCCCTCGCGCAGCTGGCCCTTGGCCCGCGCGGTGGTGGGCATGGGGCTGAGCTCGGACGTCCGCATGCGGGTGAGCGCGAGGATCGTCGCGAAGAACGTCACCGCGTTGATGAGGAACACCCAGCCGGTGCCGACGGCCGCGATGAGCAGGCCCGCGACGCCCGGACCGATCAGCCGGGCCGCGTTGAACGACGCACTGTTCAGGCCCACCGCGTTGGCCAGCTTGGACGCCGGCACCAGCTCCGCGACGAACGTCTGGCGCACCGGTCCGTCGATGGCGGTGACGCACCCGAGCATCAGCGCGAACAGGTACACCTGCCACAGCTGCGCGTGGCCGCTGAGGACCAGGACACCCAGCCCCGCGGCGAGCACCCCCTGGCCCACCTGCGTGGCCATGAGCAGCTTGCGCCGGTCCACCCGGTCCGCCAGCAGGCCGGCGTACGGGGACAGCAGGAGCACCGGGGCGAACTGCAGGGCGGTGGTGATACCGACGGCCACGCCCGACTCGTCGGTCAGCTCGGTGAGCACCAGCCAGTCCTGGGCGACGCGCTGCATCCAGGTGCCCACGTTCGCCACCAGCGCCCCGGCGAACCACAGCCGGTAGTTCCGGAACTTCAGCGAGGAGAACGTGGGACTCATGAGGCGGCGATCCTCCGCAGCAGCTCGGCGGCGTCGGCGAGCAGCGTGCGCTCGTCCTTGGTCATCTTGCTGAGGCGCTCAGCCAGCCACGCGTCGCGCCGTCGGCGGGTCTCGTTGACCTCGGCGACGCCGGCCTCCGTCAGGGTGACGACGACCTGCCGGCCGTCCGTCGGGTGCTCCGACTTGGCGACGAGGCCCAGCTCCACCAGGCCGTTGACCGTGCGGGTCATCGACGGCGGCTGGATCCGCTCGCGCTCGGCCAGCTGCCCCGGGGTGAGGGGGCCGTCCTTGGTCAGCCACGCCAGCACCGTGAACTGCGGGTCTGTCAGGCCGGCCTCGCCGCGCTCTGCCCGGATGCGCCGGGACGCCCGGCCGACGGCGATACGGAGCTCACCGGCGAGGGCAGAGGCTGAGGGCATGATCCTTACTCTAACTCATTACCTTGCGTAAGGAAACTTGCCCGTACCCTGTCGGCATGGACGAGCGGCAGCGGCGGGTGGTGATCGGGCTGCTCGTCGCCGTCCTCCTGGTCGCGGCGGTGCTCGTGCTCAACCCGTGGCACCTGCACGACGCCCTCGACGCGCCGATCGCCCGCGGCCTCGGGCGCCTGCACGTGCTCGGCCTGCCCGAGAGGCTCAACGTGCACGCCGCCGAGTTCGCCGCGAACATCGCCCTCTTCGTCCCGCTCGGGCTGCTGGGCGCCCTGCTGGTCCCCCGCCGACGCTGGTGGGCGGTGCTCGTCGCGCTGGTGGCCCTGTCGGTCGGGATCGAGGCCGTGCAGGCGTTCGGGCTGTCCTACCGGCAGCCGTCGGCCCGAGACGTGCTGGGCAACTCCCTCGGCGCGGCGATCGGGGTGGGGCTGTCGCTGCTGGTCCGCAGGCCTGAGCCCGCATGACCACGCGCAGGGTGCAGACGGCGCTGTTCGTCGTCTACCTCGTGGGCCTGGCGCGCGTGACCCTCTGGCCCCGGCTCGGGCCCGACGACGGCTTCGACGTGGTACGCACCCTGCTCGCCTGGCTCGGGTCCCACGGGTTCCCGCTCACGTACAGCGCCACCGAGTTCCTCGCCAACATCGTGCTCTTCGTGCCGTTCGGCCTCCTGGTCGGGCTGCTCACCCGGCTCCGCCCGGGGACGGTCGTCGGGCTCGGCCTCGCCACGTCGGTGGCCATCGAGCTGGCGCAGCTGCTGTTCCTGCCCGAGCGCGTGGCCGACGTGCGCGACCTCGTCGCGAACACCCTGGGCGCGGCGGTGGGCGTCGGGCTCCTGCTGGCGGCCCGCACCCGTCGGCGGGAACCCGTCGCGGCCGGCTGACTACGGGCCGAGGAACACCTGGGAGCAGAGCATCTCCCCGTCGTCGAGCAGGCAGCCGATGCCCACCTGCTCCAGGCTCGGGTCCAGCAGGTTGGCGCGATGCCCCGCCGAGGCCAGCCAGGCGTCGGCGACGTCGTGCGGCGTCGCGGCCGCGCGGGACAGGTTCTCGGCCGCCACCGTCGACGGCGGGCACGCCTCGAGCACCGCGGTCATCGACGCGTGCTCCAGCTCCTCACCCACCAGCGCCTCCGCCCGCAGGTCCGCCTCGCCGGCCGCGCACTGCGAGACCGCGAGCGCCGGCAGCCCCTCGTCGGCGCGCGCGTCGTTGGTCTCGGCGACCAGCTGCGACGCGTACTCCTGCGGGTCGGCCCCGTCGGGCGACCACGGCTGGAGACCCCGGTCCGGGCGCACTGCCAGCAGCACCGCGACGACAGCCAGTGCGACGCCGAGCACGACGAGCACCCAGCCGAGCGCCCCCTTGCGCGCCACGGTCAGGGACGGCCCAGCGCGCGATACGTCCAGCCCGCCGCACGCCACACCGCAGGCTCGAGCACGTTGCGGCCGTCGAGGATCCGCTTGTGCGCGACGACCTTCGCCAGGTCGTCCGGGTCGATCTCCCGGTACTCGGACCACTCCGTGGCAAGGAGCACCACGTCCGCGTCCTTCGCCGCCTCCAGCGCGGTGGCCGCGAAGTGCAGGTCCGGCCACTTGGCGGCGGCGTTGGGGACCGCCTGCGGGTCGGTGACCGTGACATGGGCGCCCTGCAGCTGCATCTGGGCGGCCACCGAGAGGGCCGGCGAGTCGCGCACGTCGTCGGAGTCCGGCTTGAACGCGGCACCGAGCACGGCGACCTTCTTGCCGACGATCGAGCCGTCGCACACCTCACGCGCCAGGTCGACCATCCGGACCCGGCGGCGCATGTTGATGGAGTCGACCTCCCGCAGGAACGACAGCGCGTCGCTCACGCCGAGCTCGCCGGCACGCGCCATGAACGCGCGGATGTCCTTGGGCAGGCACCCGCCGCCGAACCCGAGGCCGGCATTGAGGAAGCGTCGACCGATCCGAGCGTCGTACCCGATCGCGTCCGCCAGCCGCGTCACGTCCGCCCCCGTGGCCTCGCACAGCTCAGCCATGGCGTTGATGAAGGAGATCTTGGTGGCGAGGAACGAGTTGGCCGCGACCTTCACCAGCTGCGCGGTCGCGTAGTCGGTGATCACCAGCGGGGTGTGCTCCGACAGCGGGGTCGCGTAGACCTCGTCGAGGATGTCCTTCGCCTTCGCACCCTCCGGCGTCGGCTCCCCGTCCTCGTCCGTCGGGACCCCGTAGACCAGCCGGTCAGGGTGCAGCGTGTCCTTCACCGCGAAGCCCTCGCGCAGGAACTCCGGGTTCCAGACGAGGATCGCGCCCGTGCCCTGAAGCGACTCCGCGATGGCCTCCGCCGTGCCGACCGGCACCGTCGACTTGCCGGCAACCACGTCCCCTGCCCGCAGGTGCGGACGCAGCGCCTCGACCGCCGAGTTCACGTACGTCAGGTCCGCGCGGAACTCCCCGTGCACCTGCGGGGTACCGACGCAGATGAAGTGGACGTCCGCTCCGTGCGCGTCCGCCATGTCCGTGCTGAAGCTCAGCCGACCCGTCGCGCCCGCCTCGGTGAGCAGCTCCGGCAGGCCCGGCTCGTAGAACGGCGCGCGGCCTTCGCGGAGGGCGTCGATCTTCTTGGTGTCGACGTCGATGCCGATGACGTCGTGGCCGAGCTGGGCCATGCTCGCGGCGTGGACGGCACCGAGGTAGCCGCAACCGATGACAGAGAGGCGCATGTCGTCTCTTCCTGTGGGCGTGGGATCTGTGGGAACTGTATCGGCGGGGCGCACTCCACCGCGGGTGACATGTTGCGAAGKCCGGCGGCCGAACCGCGCCCCGGTTCCCACCTCCGGCGTCGATCTCGGCGTGCCCAGCGGGCCCGTCTACGCCCCCGACGTGACCTGGGCGGGGACCTGGTCCGCGGGCAACGGGAGGTCCTCATCCGACCGAACACGCCAGCTGGCGATGCACCTCATGACTTGCGAGCCCGCGAAGCAGCGCGCAGCTGCGCACCGAGCACCGATGCTTCAGCCAGCACTTCGCCGGCCATCCCTCCTGCGGCACCGAACAGCGCGGCTCCCACCGGAATCGCGACGACCCCGACCGTCAGGCCCAGATAAGCGCTTCGGGCGATCGCGGGGACACGAGAGAGAGCCACCAGCACCAGGCCCCCAACTCCCCTCGAGACGCTGGTCAACGAGATCACCAGGAAGCTGAGCCACACGACGATGTGGGGCACATCGATCGTGCTTGAGAAGAGCACTCCGATCACTACCGGAAACACAGCGACGTAGACGAGAGCGGTGCCGATGCCCACGATCGCCATCACCTGAGTTGCTCGGGTCGCGCGCCGAGTCCGCTCGTCGCGTCGAGATGATGCGCCCACCCAGGGCTGCGCGACGTTCGGCAGCACCTGAAGGCCCGTGAGAACCATCCGTTGGAGTYGCTCGGCGGCTGCGAACACGGCAACGCTCTGGGGGCTGGTCAGCGCGACAAGGGCGACGGGCAGAGCGATGTACACGGAGCTCGCGAGCCGTCCGCTCGTCGCGTGCCCCTGAAAGGCGATGACGCCGAACAGCCGACGCGGCCCGAGCCGAAGTCTGAGCCGAGGCTCACCTCTCGAGGCCCACCTCCCTCCGAGCAGCGGAGCCAAGACGCCTGCAACGCCTATCGACAAGGGATAGGCCCACAGTGGAGCGCCGTTGTTCAGCGAGACCGCAGCAGCGACCGTCAGGCCGACTCGAGGGAGGGTGTCGCAGAGGAGGAGGGCGAAAGGTCGCCCGGTCCCGACAAAGAACCACGTGTTGGCGAGGCCGAGGGCCGAGAACGCTACGGCCGTGGCCGCGGCCTCGGCCTTGAAGTCCGCGGCCAGGGCAAAGGACAAGGCCGCCCCGAGCGTTGCCGCGGGAAGGAGGGCCAGGACGCGCGCCCGCAGCGAGATCTGGAAGGCCGCCAGACGAGCCCGCCCACGCGCCCGCGAGATCATCATCGGCCCGGAGAGTCCGTAGCCCAGCTCGCAGATCACTGCAGCCGCCGACCCGATGGACATCCCGATAGCGATGCTCGACCATCCCGCTGCGCCGAACCGCGATGTCAGTGCGGGGAGGACGACGAGGGGCGCGACCGCCCCCGCGACGCTCACGAGGACGAACCCGAGGGCGCGGAGAGCCATCCTGCGGGAGCGCTCGACCTCGGGCGAAGCGTCGTCGGGCCGCGCCGTCACGCCGTCCTCCGGCCGCACCGGTCAGGCACCGACGAGCCCCATCGAAGAGAACGCCTCGACGTATCGCCGCTCCACGTACTCCTCGAGCGCGGCGCCCGCACCCACGGGCCCGCGAGCAGACGCGGTCCGGATCTCGCCGAGCGCACGCCCGATCGCCGTCGCATCCTCCGGTTCGACCTGCACCAGCCAGGCATCGGCAACGGCTGCGATCTCCCCCAGGGCCTCGGACCGACGGGTGACGACCCAGCGATCCATCGAGAGCCCCTGCCACACCTTGTTGGCGATGACGGACGACGCCTTGGTCGAGCCTCCGAATATGCCCGCCACGACATCGTGCTCCTGCAGCAGCGGACCCAGCTCCCCTTCGGGCACGGGGGGGAGAAAGACGAACCGATCCCGCGCACTCCCGAAGGTGTCGACGAGCTCCTCGATGCGCTTCCTCGTCTCGCCGTCGCCGACGAGCGTCAACTCGACGGGGAACTCGACGTCACGGACCGCGCGCACGAGATGCTCCACACCGTGCAGCGGAATGTAGTTGCCGTAGTAGAGGACGCGCATTCTCTCCCCGAGAACGATCGGCGACCCGGTGCGCGCCCACGCTGGTGCACCTACCGGAAGGGTGAGGACGCGACGTGCCGATGCCCGACCCCGAGCGACGACGTGCTCGCGTCGGAGATCGGTGTCGACCAGCACCCAGTCCGCACCTCGGAGGGCAACGTCGTCGAGGGCCCGGGCAACCATGCGACGGATCGACGCCCCTGAGCTGTCCCCTGCGCGGTCGTCGACCGTCTCCTCCAACCCGACGAAGTTGTCTACGACAAGCTTCGCCCCTCGGATCCTCACGATCAGTACGACGATCGCCGCGTAGCGGATCTGCAGCTCGGCCAGAATCACGTACTTACCGCGTTGCGTCAGCATCCACAGCTGCCGAAAGTCGTCGAGCAAGTCCTTCACGCTTCGCATCCCAGCGAACTTGCGCCCGACGACGGTGCTCACGGCTATGTCGTGACGCGCGAGAAAGTCGCTGATCCGCTGGCTCCTGGGGTACGGGGGGGTAGGCACCCGGAAATACACGATCTGGGGACGCTCGGGGTCCCTCATGGCTTCACGCCTCACGAGGCCACCTCTCACCGTCTCGCTCACTCCTCGCCTGACGCCGAGGTCGCGTGTCGTGCAAGCGTTCGACGACATGCGCTCGCACCGGGCACCTCATCTCACCGCGGAGGGCTGGATCAAGCGCCTCCTCCGCGGTCACCGTAGGTACGCGCGAGCGACCAGGCGCGCCGCCGCTCGCGGATGACGCAGGAAGCTGCGGCGATACCGCTTGAAGATCGTGCGCAAGGCGGCCGCACGGACCGTCCGCGACCCGTGCGAGATGCTGTCGGGCATCCTGCGTACGTCGACGAGCACTTCATCGACGTGGACGAACTCCACGGTGGGGTCTGCCCGAAGGTGCAGCCAGAGATCCCAGTCCTGGAAGCGCCGCAGCTCAGGGTCGAACGCACGTTGGCCACGGAGAAGGGCCGCGTCCACCAAAGCGGTCTGCGTCGAGATCGGGTTCCGATAGAGAAGCTCGGTCCGGACATGACTGACACGGCCCGCCGGCACGACCAGCTCGGCCCCGTCCAGGCCGTGCAGCGAGTGCGAGCAGAACGCAACCACCCGGGAACGCCTGGCCACGGCGGGGAGCAGAGTCTCGACGAATGCTGGACGCCAGGCGTCGTCGCTGTCCTGGAAGGCGATCAGCTCGCCGGTGGAGCGTGCGACGCCGATGTTGCGTGCCGCGGCCGCGCCACCCGAGGTGGCCAAGAAGATCGGCACGACCCGCGCGTCGGCCAGCGCCAGATCCCGCAGGTACTCCGCGGTGCCGTCGGTCGAACCGTCGTCGACGACCACCACCTCAGCGACGGGGACGGTCTGCTCGAGCACAGAACGCACGGCGCGATCAAGCGTGGCCAGGCGGTTCTTCGTCGGGACGACCACGCTGATCCTGGGGATCTCCTCCTTCACGACGCGCTCCGCGTCAGCCGGCGCACCAGCGCACCGGCCGCGTTCGAGGCCCACACGAGGAGGAAACGCGTCCAGATCCCGGTGCGGATGACGGCGTCCGCGACGAGGTTGCCGTTCGACTGATGCTTTGCGTAGAACATCGCCATGCTGCGGTGGAAGTGAAAGTTGAGCCGGAGGGGACGCGCCCCTCCCACTGCTCCGCCCTTCAGGTGCAGGGCCGTGACCCGTCCGTCGTAGACGACCCGCCAGCCCGCGGAGCGGAATCGCACGCACCAGTCGAGGTCCTCGCCGTACATCCAGAAGGCTTCGTCGAGGAGCCCGACCTGGTCCATCGCGCTCCTCCGCACGAGCATGAAGGCACCGTTCACCGCGTCGACATCACCGAGCCCGTCGGGTTCGACGTCCGGCGCCACATATCCGCTTCCGCGACGACCTACTGCACGGAGCATGAAGTAGCGAAGGGCCGTGAGCGGTTCGGGAACGTTGCGCTTCGCGGCGTGGTCGAGAGATCCGTCGGCCAAGACGAGTCGGCACCCGATGACGCCGATGTCCGGAGACTCGTCAAGCACGCGCACGAGGTGCTGGAGAGTCCCAGCGGCCAGCTCGGCGTCAGGGTTGAGCAGGAGGACGTACTCGTCGCGCACCGTTCGCAGCACCACGTTGTTGGCGACCGAGAAACCCGGGTTGTCGGGCCGCAGGTGGAGATCAACCTCGGGGTGATCGTGCGCGACCCGCGCGGCCGTGTCGTCCGGTGACCCGTTGTCCACCACATGGATCGACGCAACGGTCGATCCTCCGTGAAGCTGAACGGACCGTATGCAGCCCAGGACCATGTCCGCCTGCCCGAAGGCGACGACCACGACGGCCACTCGACCGGCAGCTGGCGCCGCAGGGGCCGCACTCACCGGGTGACCTCAAGGACGCGAGCTGCGGGCATCGCAGGCTCCGCGTCCCGGGCCTCGTCTGCCGATCCGGACCGGCTGGGTGGCGCTACCGCCTGGCGCGGTTGCACCCTCAGCGCGACACCGAGCGCGATACCGCCCAGCGCAGCGGGCCAGGCGTACACGTCGAACAGGCATGCCTGGACGGCAACAGCCAGCAGGACAAGTCGGCCGGCCATGGCTCCCGGGCGCACCATCGCAGCGAGCAGCAGAAAGACGAACGCGGCCGTGGCTACCAGCCCGAAGTCGTTCCACAGCGTGAGGTAGCTGTTGTCGAAGACGTTGGCGAGCCCATCCCCGACGCGGTACTGGGTGAAGAACTCCGTCGTCGCCCCGGGCCCATGTCCCGCGACGAACGTCGCGAGACTCTCGGTGATGCTGTCCCAGGCCGCGTCGATCCGCACGGTCCTTGCGCCCGCAGACGCCAGGGACTCCGATGACGTGAGCCGGTAGACCACCGTCTCGACGACGCTCCGGGCAACGTCCGGAAGCGCCTGGACGGCGACAACCGCAGCGAGAAGCGCCGCGCACACTGCCAGGATGCCTCGCATGCTCGTCTTGCGCCGGGTGACCAGGTACCCGACCACGACTGCGATCGCGGCCCCGAGCCACGCGCTGCGGGCGCCGCTGAGGACCAGGCCCGCGACGTTCGCCGCTGCAAAGATCCACGAACGCCGCTGCCCGTCGAACAGCGCCACCACGAGCATCACCATGCAGAACCCGCCGTAGACGATGGGGTGCGACATGATCGTGGCCGAGCGGCCGGGGAACGTTCCGTAGTCGAGTGCCGGGATGAGGGACTGGACCGGGTTGATCCCGGTGACGCGCTCAACCGCGGCCAGACCTGCGAGCACCACGCTGACGCCGAGGAGGACGTTGACGGCGCGCGTCAGTGACTGCGGGTGTGCCTGTGCGTCTGCCGCCGCACCCCAGGCGATGAACAGGGTCGCCACGAGGGGGAAGGCGACCGTGAAGAAGTTCCCGAAGCCGCTCCAACCGAGAAGGGTGGCCGCCCCGAGGGCGAGCACAGCAAAGACTCCCGCTGAGCTCCAGGGGGCGGGTGCGCCCCGCGCCACGATTCTTCGCACGGCGCCAGAGGCAACGACGACCGTCGCGGAGACGATCACCCAGTCGACGACGCGGCCGGGGACGTCGACCATCACCTTTGCCGGAACGAGGAACAAGGTCGTGAACAGGACGACCATCGAGACGGACGGCACGAGCCCGGCGGCTACCAGAACAGCGAAGCCGATCACGAGCAGAGCGACGAGCGGTGCGGTCGCGGCGACCACACCGCCGCAGAGCGCGGCGACGATCCCCAGTACCCACCACCCGGTGCCGTCCTCACCCAGTCGTCGCGACCCGGATCTCAATAGGCACCACCCGACGAGACAACGACCTTGACCGTCCGCACGAGGATGAGCAGATCGCTGAACAGCGTCCAGTTCTCCACGTAGTTGACGTCGAGGCGGATCCCGTCCTCGGGCGAGAGCCCCGACCGGCCCGAGACCTGCCACAGCCCGGTGAGCCCCGGCTTGACCAGCAGTCGGCGGTGGGCGGTGCGGTCGTACTGCGCGACCTCCGCGTCGATCTGCGGGCGCGGACCGACCAGGCTCATGTCGCCGATGAGGACGTTGAACAGCTGCGGGAGCTCGTCGAGCGAGTACTTGCGCAGCACGCGCCCGACCGGCGTCACCCGCGGGTCGTTCTTGGGCTTGTAGAACAACCCGACGGACTCGATGCCCTGCTCGGCGAGGATCTCGACGAGCCGCTTGTCCGCCCCCGCTTCCATGGTTCGGAACTTGAAGATGCGGAACCGACGGCCGTCCTTGCCGATCCGCTCCTGCCGGTAGAGGACCGGGCCCGGGCTGGTGACCCGGACGAGGATCGCGACCACCGCGAGCACCGGCAGCAGGACGATGGTGATCGCTGCGGCGAGGGTCCAGTCGTACAACGACTTGGCGATGTACTTGGCGCCCGTGAATCGCACCTCGTCGACGTACATCAGCGGCAGGCCGCTGACCGGCTGCATGAGGACGCGCGGCCCAGCCACGTCGACCAGCGAGAGCGTCAGCGCAAGGTCGATCCCCTTGCCCTCGAGGTCCCAGCCGAGCTGCCGCACCGTGTCGGCGGTGATCGCGTCGGCACCGGTGACCGCGACCGCAGACGCGCCCACGCGCTCGGCGATCTCAGCGGCTCGGTTCATCCCCCCGAGCACGGGGACTCCGCCGATGAGCTCACCCTCGATGATCTCGCCGGTGGGAACGCAGACTCCGAGTACGGCGAACCCGACGCGCGGGTTCTTGTGAAGCTCGGCGATCAGCCCGGCGGCCTTGTCGCGGTGCCCGATGACGAGGATCCCGGACTTGTAGCCGCCCGCATCGCGCCGGGTGTGCACCCAGTGTCGCCACCATGCCCGACCGGCGAGGATGAGGCCCAGCCCGAGCGGTGCGGCGAAGCCCAGGTACCCACGGCCGATCTCCATGCGCAGGAGGTAGGCGACGACGGCGACGGAGGCGAACAGGCGCCAGGTCACGTTGAAGACGCGCGAGAACTCGGTCGGCCCGCTGCCGAGCACCCGCCGGTCGCGTGTGCGTCCTACCGCC
This sequence comes from Cellulomonas sp. P4_B5_2, assembly GCF_056402235.1. Lineage (NCBI taxonomy): Bacteria > Bacillati > Actinomycetota > Actinomycetes > Micrococcales > Cellulomonadaceae > Cellulomonas > Cellulomonas sp. P4_B5_2. The sequence continues at coordinate 4,686 of NZ_JBFUHU010000043.1, read as the reverse complement.
AGGGCAGCAAGCCAAGCCAGGGCGAGCGCGACGGAGACCGAGAGGTAGGACGGCGAGAACTCGCCGGAGACGGAGGCGAGCCCGGTGTGGTCGAACCGCACGACGTAGGCGACGACGACGGCGACCATCACGGCGGCCGCGTCTGTCACCCAGAGGCGAACCGCGAGATCGCGCCACCGGGGATTGGTGACGATGGTCGGCACGACCGCCGAGCGCCCGAGCTGCTGCGGCACAAATGGCACAGCTCGGCTCGTCGCGGGCGCTGACGCGTCCGGTTTCATCACATTTCCCCCCGATGTCCGTTTTCGCAGCGCTGAGCGCCGATGAAAACGAGTAGGTCGAATCGTACATCGGCATGTCGGGGTCACCATTCGAGGAACAGTGCATATAGGAGGACCGGCCCGCGCTCAGCGCTTTTCACCCGAAGATCCGCGTGATCACGGGCTATGAGAGACTGGCGCCCGCGTATTGACGAGCAGGGGAGAACGGGCAGTGGAGCTTCAGGATTATTGGGTCATTCTGCGCAAGCGATGGATGTCCATCGTTGTGCTGGCCGCCCTCGGAGTCGGTGCCGCTTTCGCGTGGTCGCTGGTCACCAAGCCGCTCTACGAAGCCACCACCCAGCTCTACGTCTCGGTCAAGTCCGGCGACTCCTCCAGCGACCTCCTGCAGGGTGCCAACTTCACGCGCCAGCAGGTGACGTCGTACACACAGCTGGTCACCAGCCCGCTCGTCCTGCAGCCGGTCATCGAAGAGCTGGGCCTGGACGCGCGCACGGAGACCCTGTCGTCGCGTGTCAGCGCCAGCTCCCCGCTCAACACGTCCCTCATCGACGTCACGGTGACCGACGAGAACCCTGCGATCGCCGCGGCCACGGCCGATGCGATCGGCAAGCAGTTCAAGACCGTGATCGCCGACCTCGAGACGCCCAGCGGTGGCGGTGCATCGGCGGTCAAGATCTCGATCGTCCGCGACGCGGTCTCCCCCGAGGGCCCCTCATCCCCGAACCTCAAGCTCAACGTCGCGCTCGGCCTGCTCGTGGGCCTGGTGATCGGTGTCGGCATCGCGGTCCTCCGCGAGGTACTGAACACCCGTGTCCGCTCCGACGCCGACGTCGCCCGCGTCACCGACGTCTCCGTCATCGGCATCATCCCGAACGACGAGGATGCCCCCGAGCACCCCTTGATCGTGCAGAGCAGCCCGCACAGCCAGCGCTCCGAGGCGTTCCGGCGGCTGCGCACGAACCTGCAGTTCCTCGACATCGCCGACCGCCCGCAGTCGATCGTCATCACCTCGTCGCTGCCCGGCGAGGGCAAGTCGACGACGTCGATCAACGTAGCCATCACGCTGGCCGACGCCGGCACGCGGGTCGCGCTGATCGACGCCGACCTGCGCCGTCCGTCCGTGGCCAAGTACATGGGGCTCGAGGGCAACGTCGGACTCACCACGGTGCTCATCGGCCGCGCCAGCGTCGAGGATGTCATCCAGCCCTGGGGCAACGGCTTCCTGCACGTGCTGCCGGCCGGCCAGATCCCGCCCAACCCCAGCGAGCTGCTCGGGTCGCTGGCCATGGCGCACCTGCTGGACAAGCTGACCTCGCAGTACGACGTTGTCATCGTCGACACCGCTCCCCTGCTGCCCGTCACCGACGCGGCGATCCTGTCCAAGCTCACGGGCGGCGCACTGCTCGTCGTGGGTGCGGACAAGCTGCACCGCAGCCAGCTGGCTGAGTCCGTGGGCGCACTGGAGACGGTTGGTGCCCGCATCCTCGGCATCGTGGTCAACCGCCAGAAGCGCAAGCAGAGCGACCAGTACGCGTACTACGACTACACGCCCACTCCGGCCACGTCCGCCGACTCGGGCCGGACCAGCCGCAAGAAGCGCAAGACGCCGTCGACCGGCCGCACCCAGCAGGTGCAGGAGTCGACGTCGCCGACCGCCGTCACCGGGCCCACCACGCTCTGGCCTGGAGACTCGCTGAGCGAGACACAGCTGCAGGACTTCCGCCGTCAGCAGGCGCAGAACGCTCCGGCCCAGCACCAGCGCCCCGGGAGCTGACCCACAAGCACCGTCACGACGGCCTCGGACCTCAACGGTCCGGGGCCGTCGTCATGCGTGGCGGGCCTCGACAGCCGCCGGGGGACGTTCGAGGTCCGTGATGCCGACTGGAACGCCTGCGTGAGCGAAGCCCGGCCGCTCGGCACACCACCGCCCGACGTCAGCCATGCGGCGGTCCTCCAGGCGTCGCACCGGAAGGCCTTCCAGCCGCTGTTCTGCCGACTGCACAGGCAGCGGGAGCGGTGCCCTGCGGCCGCTACCTCAGTACGGGATCTCGGGCCCGCAGTCGGGGGCGCGCAAGAGCGCTCCCGGACGCACGAGAGCCCCGCACCATCCGGTGCGGGGCTCTCGTGTGAGGTGCTAGGCCATTCAGGCCGCGGCGCCAGCCTGACGACGGCGGGCGACGACGACGCCACCGGCGCCGACGAGGACCAGCGCACCGGCGCCCAGGGCGATCGGCAGCGCGTTCGAACCGGTCGAGCTCAGGCTGCCAGCGGCGCCCGCAGCGGCAGCGACCGAGACGGTCTGGGTGCTGATGACGGCGCCCGAGGCGGTGTCCGTGGCAACCACCGTGAAGGTGCCGGCCTGGCTGAGCGTGACGGTGAAGACCGCGGTGCCCGAGGCGTTGGTGACCTTGGACAGCGACTTCGTCCCGGCGATGGTGATCGACGAGTCCGGCAGCGACGCCGGGTTGCTCGTGACGGTCAGCGTCACCGAGGCGCCGGCGGGGCCGGTCACCGTGACGGTGAAGCTCTCACCGGCGGCGGGCGTCGTGTCCGACACGGTGCCCTTGTTGGAGAAGTCGCCAGCGCCATAAGAGAAGGCGGCGGACGGGACGAGCGCGAGTGCCACGGCAGCAACAGCGACCAGAGCGGTGCGACGAATCTTCATTGTGTGTGTCCCCCCGGACGGTCGTGTTACAGGTGTGTCGAGATGTGACTAGAGGCAACCGTACCCGCTAGTTCACGCACGCGGAACCCACGATTACCTCACCCTTTTGGCGGGCGGTCGGGGTCGATCGGATATGCACGTTTCCGGCTTGTTTCTTGCCGGTCACGATCTGCATGTCCAGCGTCCCACTCTCGCCCGGTTTGAGCGTAAATGTGCGGGCCCCGACACCCAGATCGTCGTGGACCTGAGCATTCACACCCTRCGGATCAGGTTTCACCCGAACCGATTCGATACCGCCGCCGTCGGGAGCGTAGATAAGGAGGTTTGTCCTAATTTCTCCCAGCGGCACAATGTTGTCCAGCCCCACCAGGTACGGGGGCAGCGCGGCAGCGTCGGCCGGTGCGTCGTAGGTCAGCGTGACCACGGCGTGCACGATCTGCGAGCCGTCCGGGCGGCACGTCGTGGCCTCCGCGTCGATGCTGAGGTCCAGGTAGTAGCCCACCTTCGCCTGCGTGCCGTCGTTGAGGTAGACGCCGATCACGGCGGAGTCGCCGTCCACCCCGCGGAGGGCTCCACCAAGCACGGTGGGGGCGAGTCGATCCTGCTCGTCCTCGTCGGCCGACCACACCATGAGGCGGCCCTGGCGAGCGGCCTCCGCCAACGCGTCCATGACCGCGGGGGTGTCTCCCTGGCCCCCCACCACGGCGGCGAAGACCGAGCGGGAGGTGTCCGAGAAGAAGGAGTCCTGGTCCTTGTTGTCCTCGAGGTCGAGATAGACCTGGTTGAGGAGCCGCTGCGCGGCGTCCTCGCCGTCGAGCGTGGAGCCGTCGGAGAGGGTGACGGGGCCGGTCGCCTTCAGGACCAGGCCCAGCGCGACCGGATCCATCGAGAGGACGCCGTCGATCGTGCCCCCGACCTCCTGCTCCCAGATCGCCTTGGCCAGTGCCCCGGTGCGGGGAAAGTCCGGCGTGAACGTGACGTCGCGCATGTCGGTGCCCAGCAGCGGACCGAAGAGCGCGTACTCCGCGTCAGTCAGGGGCAGTGCCGGCTCGGGCAGTCCGCTGAGCGAGCTGCCCGCTCGCTCTTCGACCACCGTGACCGCGCCGCCCTCGGCGTGCAGGTGCAGGACCGAGCCGGGGATGCCGCCGGTGGCGCGCTGCTCGGCGTTGTTCTGGACGAGCACCAGGTAGTCGCGCGGGCCGTCGGCGCCCATCATCGCGGGCACCAGCAGTGCCGCGCGGGCTGCAGTCGCCGTGGTCACCGCGACGTCGGCCACCTGGTCGCGCAGGGTCTCGACGGGCTCCGCGACGAGGGCGAGCAGCGCGGACGTGTCGAGGTCGTCCAGCTGCTGGGCCGTGATCTGCACGGCGTCGTCGGCCGCGACGATGGCGGGGGCGGCCTCCTGCAGGGGCGCCAGGTCCACCCGCCCGTCGACCGGGGCGAGCGCCGTGGGGTCCACGAGCGTCGTGGCCTGCATGAGCGACGGCAGCGCGTTCTGGGCGAGGTCGTCGACCGCACCCGCCACCGTCTGGACCGCGCGCACGTTCTGCCCGGCCCACGGCAGTGAGCGCGCGAGGGTCCAGACGGGTCCCGTGGTCGAGCGCGCGGCCGTCGACGAGTGCGCCTGCAGCTGCACCAGGGTCTTGTCGGCCGCCGCCGAGTCGCCCGCGCGCACCTGCTCCTGGAGCTCCTGCACGTCGCCCCGCGCCTCCTCGAGGGCGTCGGCGGCGCGCAGCG
>NZ_JBFUHU010000042.1:0-15792 GCF_056402235.1 Cellulomonas sp. P4_B5_2 | reverse complement strand
CGGGGGCGCGGACGGCTCCGCCCTCGGTGTGGTCGACGAGCACGAGCACGGGTGCGGTCACGGCGGCGATCCTCTGTTCTTCGAGAGCCGGGTCAGACGAGCTGGTTGTCGACGAGGTACGCGGCGAGCCGGACCCCGGCGTCGCCCGTGTCCGTGACCAGCACGCGGTTGTCGCGGGGCGGGCGGGCGGCGGCCTCGAGCACCTCGGTGCGCGCGCCCGGGGCGCCGACGCGCGACGCGTCGACCTCCAGGTCCGCCAACGTCAGGGTGGTGATCGGCTTCTTGCGGGCCGCCATGATGCCCTTGAAGTTGGGGTAGCGCGGCTCGTTGGCCTGGTCCGTCACGGAGACGAGCGCGGGCAGCGGGGCCTCGAGCACCTCGGACGCGTGGTCGAGGTTGCGACGGACCCGCACGGTGCCGCCGTCGACGGTGAGCTCGGCGGCGAGCGGGAGGGCCGGCAGGTCCAGCAGCTCGGCGAGCGCGGTCGGCAGGAGCGAGGTCAACCCGTCCAGGCCCGCCATGCCGGTGATCACCAGGTCGACGTGCTCCTGGGCGTCCAGGTGCCGGATCGCCGCGGCGAGCACGCGGGCGGTGCCGATGAYGTCCGAGCCGGCGATCGCGTCGTCGACCACGTGGACCGCCTCGTCGGCACCCAGCTGCAGGCCGCGGCGGACCGCGTCGGCGGCGTCGTYGGGACCCACGGTCAGGGCGACGACCGATCCCTCGCTCGCCTCGACCAGCGTCAGCGCCGCCTCGACGGCGTTCTCGTCCAGCTCGTTGATCGTGCCGTCCCCGCCGTCGCGGACCACGCGACCGTCGGGGCCCAGGGCCCGCTCGGACTGGATGTCAGGGACATGCTTCACGCAGACGACGATCCTCACCCGCGGAACGTTACCGCCCGTCCCGGACGCGGCCGACACCGGTCCAGGGGCGGAGACACCCGACACGTGTGGGGTTGTGTCCCGCACAATGTGCGGGTGACCCCGCCCTCCTTGCGCCGCCGAGCGCCCCGCCTCGGTGTGCACGTGACCGAGACGGGCGTCGATGTCGCCGTCTACGCGGCCCACGCCACGAGGGTCGACCTGTGCCTGTTCGACGGTCAGACCGAGCGACGCATCCCGCTCGGCGACCCGCTGCACGGCGTGTTCAGCGCCTCCGTCCCCGGCGTCCGTGCCGGCCAGCGGTACGGGTTCCGCGCGCACGGCCCGTGGGAGCCCGCGGCCGGCCTGCGCTACAACCCGGCCAAGCTGCTGGTCGACCCGTACGCCCGCGGTCTCGACGGCGAGGTCGCGCACACGCCGCAGACGTACGGCCACGTGGTCGGCCTCGACCTGGCGGGCGACCCGTACGGCCCGGCCGACCCGCGTGACTCGGCGGGCCACGTGCCGTACTCGGTGGTCGTCGACACCCGCGACCTGCCCGGTCCGGACCCCACCACCAACCGGCCGTGGACCCCGTGGTCGCACACGGTGGTCTACGAGGCCCACGTCCGGGGCCTGACCATGCTCGACGACCGGCTGCCGGAGGAGCTGCGCGGCACCTACGCGGGCCTGGCGCACCCGGCGGTCGTCGACCACCTGCTCGGCCTGGGCGTCACCGCCGTCGAGCTGCTCCCGGTGCACGCGTTCTCCTCCGAGCCGCACCTGGTCGCCAAGGGCCTGACCAACTACTGGGGCTACAGCACGCTGGGCTTCTTCGCCCCGCACGCGGCGTTCGCGACGGCCGCCGCACAGGCTGCCGGCCCGGCGGCCGTGCTCGCCGAGCTGCGCGGCGCGGTGCACGCCCTGCACGAGTCCGGGCTCGAGGTGCTCCTCGACGTCGTCTACAACCACACCTGCGAGGGCGGCCTGCCCGGCCAGCACCTGTCGTGGCGCGGGCTCGACAACGCCACCTACTACGCGCACGACGGCGGGGCGCCGGCCGCGCTGGCGGACGTCACGGGCACCGGGAACTCGCTGGACTTCCGCCGGGCCGAGGTGGTCCGGATGACGCTGGACTCGCTGCGGTACTGGGCGGACGTCGTCGGCGTCGACGGGTTCCGGTTCGACCTCGCCGTGACGCTGGGCCGCGACCCGTCCGGCTTCTCGCCCGACCATGCCGCGCTGGTCGCGATGGCCACCGACCCCTCGCTGCACGGCCTCAAGCTCGTCGCGGAGCCCTGGGACGTCGGCCCCGGCGGGTGGCGCACCGGGCAGTTCCCCGTCCCGTTCGCGGAGTGGAACGACCGGTTCCGCAACGCCGCCCGGTCGTTCTGGCTGGCCGACCCCGGCCGCGCCGCACACGGTCTGCCGGGCCACCGCGTCCGGGACCTGGCCACCCGCCTGTCGGGCTCGGTCGACCTGTTCGGCCACAGCGACCCACCGCTGGTGCGCKGACCGGGTGCGTCGGTCAACTACGTCACCGCGCACGACGGGTTCACGCTCGCCGACCTGGCGGCCTACGACCACAAGCACAACGCGGCCAACGGCGAGCAGAACCGCGACGGCAGCGACGACAACCGGTCCTGGAACCACGGGATCGAGGGCCGCGTGGGGCCGGACTCCCCCGCGGTCGACATCGTGCCCCTGCGCCGGCGCTCGATCCGCAACCTGTTCGCCACGCTCGTGCTGGCGGCCGGCACGCCGATGATCACGGCGGGCGACGAGATGGGGCGGACGCAGCGGGGCAACAACAACGCCTACTGCCAGGACAACGAGATGTCCTGGGTGCACTGGGACCTGACCCCGTGGCGCAAGGACATGCTGGCCACCGCGCGCTGGCTGCTCCTGCTGCGCCGCGAGCACCCCGCGCTCCGCACCGAGAAGTTCTACTCGGGCCGGCCCGCGGTGCCCGGCCAGCGCCCGGACCTCGCCTGGTTCGACTCGTTCGGTCTGCCGTTCGACCACGACCGGTGGCACGACCCGTCCGTCCGCACACTCCAGATGGTGCGCACCGCGCCGCTGCCCGAGCGGGACACCGTGCTCCTGGTCATCAACGGCTCGCTCGACGCGGTGCACCTGATCCTGGCCGACGACCACGGCGGCCGGTGGCGCCTGGCGTGGGACTCCGTCTGGGAGAACCCCGCGGAGGAGCGCGCGGCGGCGATCGAGGGCAGCCTGCACGCCGAGCCCGGGGAGGCCACGGTCGTCGAGGCGCTCAGCCTGCGGGTGTACGTGCTCGTTCAGCCCTGACGGCCCGGGCGGACCATCGCGGTCTCGTCCGGCTCTGCGAAGCCGTACTCCCGGTACAGGCCGTGGGCGTCGCCGGTGAACAAGGTCCAGCGGAAGTCGGCGCCCGGTCCCTCGTCGACCATGGTGGCGACGATCCGCCGGCCGAGCCCGGCTCCCCGGTGGGCGGGGTCGACGATGACGTCCGCCAGATAGGCGAAGGCGACGGCGTCGGACACCGCGCGGGCGAACCCGACGAGCTCCCCCGTGGACTCGACGTAGACGCCGACCACCCGCCACGCGCCGTCGATCTGGCGCTCGACGTCGTCGCGGCTGCGCCACCGCCCCCAGTACGCCTCGGTGGACAGCAGGCGCCAGACCGCGTCCCGGTCCACGCGGTCGACGTCGTCGCTCAGCACATAGGTCACGACACGGATCGTAGAGTTGCCCACCATGACGCACTCCGATGTCGTGGTCGTCGGCGCGGGCCTGGCCGGGCTCGTCGCCACCGCCGAGCTGGTCGCCGCCGGGCGCCGGGTCACGCTCCTGGACGCGGAGCCTGCCGCGAGCCTGGGCGGGCAGGCGTTCTGGTCGTTCGGTGGCCTGTTCCTCGTCGACTCCCCCGAGCAACGGCGCCTCGGCGTCAAGGACTCCGCGGAGCTGGCGCTCGCCGACTGGCTGGGGTCCGCCGACTTCGCGGCCGACGGCTCCGACCGGTGGGGCCGCGCGTGGGCCGAGGGCTTCGTCGACTTCGCCGCCGGTGACCTGCGGTCGTGGCTGCACGCCAAGGGCGTCCGCTGGTTCCCGCTGGTCCAGTGGACCGAGCGGGGCGGGTACCTGGCCGACGGGCACGGGAACTCGGTCCCGCGGTTCCACATCACCTGGGGCACCGGGCCGGGCATCCTGGAGCCGTTCGTCCGCGCCCTGCTCGACGCCCGCCGCGACGGCCTGGTGGACGTGCGGTTCCGGCACAAGGTGACCGACCTGGTGACGACCGACGGCCGGGTCACCGGCGTGCGGGGTGACGTGCTCGTCGCGGACCCCGTGGCGCGCGCGGTGCCCAGCTCCCGCGAGGTGGCTGCGCCGTTCGAGATCTTCGCGGCCGCCGTCGTCGTCGCCACCGGGGGCATCGGCGCCAACCACGACCTGGTGCGCTCGACGTGGCCGGCCTCGGCCGGCCGGCTGCCCGCGCGGATGCTCGCCGGGGTGCCGGACCACGTGGACGGCTCCGGCATCGCCGCCGCGAAGGCGTCCGGCGCGGCCGTCGTGCACGAGGACCGCATGTGGCACTACCCCGAAGGCATCACCAACCACTCGCCGGTGTGGTCGCAGCACGGCATCCGGATCCTCGCCGGGCCGAGCAGCCTGTGGCTCGACGCCGACGGGCACCGCCTCCCCGCCCCGCTGTTCCCCGGCTTCGACTCGCTCGGCGCGCTGCGGCATGTCACCGAGCGCGGCGACGACCACTCCTGGTTCGTGCTGGACAAGACCATCCTCGGCCAGGAGTTCGCGCTGTCCGGCTCGGAGCAGAACCCGGACCTGACCGGCAAGGACGTGTCGCTGCTGCTGGAGCGCGTGAAGCCCGGTGCGGTCGGGCCGGTCGAGGCCTTCGCGGAGAAGTCCGACGAGTTCCTCTGGGCGGACACGCCCGCGGAGCTGGCCGCCAAGATGAACGCGCTGTCGGGCACCGGCCGGATCGACGCGGACGCGCTGGAGCGGACGATCGTCGCGCGGGACCGCCAGGTGGAGACCGGCCTCGGCAAGGACTCCCAGGTGGTGGCCACCGCGATGGCCCGCCGGTATGTCGTCGACAAGCTCATCCGCGTGGCCAAGCCGCACCGGCTGCTCGACCCCGAGCACGGGCCGCTGCTCGCCGTGCGGCTCTCGGTGCTCACCCGCAAGACCCTGGGCGGGCTGCACACCGACCTCGAAGGTCGCGTCCTGCGCCCCGACGGCGAGGTGCTCCCGGGCCTGTGGGCCGTGGGCGAGGCCTCCGGTTTCGGCGGCGGTGGCGTGCACGGCCACCGCGCGCTGGAGGGGACGTTCCTGGGCGGCTGCCTGTTCACGGGTCGGACGGTGGGCCGCGCGCTCGGCGCGTAGTCGGCGCTGCGGATGCCCCCGACCTGGACCAACGGATAGGTTCGGGAGCGTGACGATCAGCCCCGTGCCCCTGGGCACCTCCGTCGGCCGCATTCCCGTCGTCGATGTCTCCCCGGTCGCGGAAGCCGGACGGTTCCCGGCGAAGGCCGTCGTCGGTGAAGCCGTGCCCGTCCGAGCCACGGTGTTCCGCGAGGGGCACGACGCCGTGGCGGCCACCGCGGTGCTCACCGACCCCGCCGGCGTCGACCGCGCGAGCGCCCGCATGGTCGACATCGCGCCCGGCCTGGACCGCTTCGAGGCCCGCCTCGTCCCGACGAGCACCGGCGAGTGGACGTTCCGCGTCGAGGGCTGGTCGGACCCGTACGGCACCTGGGTGCACGACGCCACCATCAAGGTCGAGGCCGGGGTGGACGTCGAGCTCATGCTCGCCGAGGGCGCCCTCCTGCTCGAGCGCGCGGCGGCCCGCACCGGCAAGGACGCGATGCCCCGGGCGGCCGCCCGCGTGCTCACGGACGCGGTGATCGGCCTGCGCGACATCCGCGACACCCCGCGCGACCGGCTCTCCGCCGGGCTGTCGGCACAGGTGCACGCGGCACTGGCCGCGCACCCGCTGCGGGAGTCCGTGACGCGGTCGGCGGCGTACCCGCTGGTCGTCGACCGTCCGCTCGCCCTCGCCGGGTCCTGGTACGAGCTCTTCCCCCGCTCGCAGGGCGCCAGGTACGACCCCGAGATCGGCAAGTGGCACTCCGGCACGCTGCGCACCGCCGCGCTCGACCTGCCCCGCATCGCCGGCATGGGCTTCGACGTGGTCTACCTGACCCCCGTGCACCCGATCGGCGAGAAGTACCGCAAGGGCCCCAACAACTCGCTGTTCGCGGACCTGGGCGACCCGGGCTCGCCGTACGCCATCGGCTCCCCCGCCGGCGGGCACGACGCCATCGAGCCCTCGCTGGGCACCTTCGAGGACTTCGACGCCTTCGTCGCCGCCGCCCGGGGCCACGGGATGGAGGTGGCCCTGGACATCGCGCTGCAGTGCTCGCCCGACCACCCGTGGGTGACCTCGCACCCGGAGTGGTTCACCACGCGGGCCGACGGGACGATCGCGTACGCGGAGAACCCGCCGAAGAAGTACCAGGACATCTACCCGCTGAACTTCGACAACGACCCCGAGGGCATCTACACCGAGATCCGCCGGGTCCTGCAGGTGTGGATCGACCACGGGGTCACCCTGTTCCGCGTCGACAACCCGCACACCAAGCCGCTCGACTTCTGGGAGCGGATCCTGCGGTCCGTGCGGGCCGACCACCCCGACGTCATCTTCCTGTCCGAGGCGTTCACGCGGCCGGCCATGATGCAGACCCTGGCCAAGATCGGGTTCCACCAGTCGTACACGTACTTCACCTGGCGGAACACCAAGGACGAGATCGACGAGTACCTCGCGGAGGTCTCGGGCGAGCAGGGCGCGTGGATGCGGCCCAGCTTCTGGCCGACCACGCACGACATCCTGCCGCCGTACCTGCAGGCCACGGGCGTCCGCGGGTTCGCCGTGCGCGCGGTGCTGGCCGCCCTGGGCGCCCCGACCTGGGGCATCTACTCCGGCTACGAGCTGGTCGAGGACGTGCCGCGGCCCGGGGTCGACGAGCAGATCGACAACGAGAAGTACGAGTTCAAGCCGCGCGACTGGTCCAAGGCCGACGCCATCGGCATCAACCTGCTGCTGGGCCGCCTGAACGAGCTGCGGCACACGCACCCGGCCCTGCAACAGCTGCGGAACCTCAAGGTGCTCCCGACGTCGGACGACGCGCTCGTCGCGTTCTCCAAGCACCTGGACGCCGAGCACTCCCCGACCGGCCGGGCCGACACCATCGTCGTCATCGTCAACCTCGACCCGTGGAACGCACGGGAGGGCTCTGTGCAGCTCGACCTGCACGYGTACGGCCTCGACCCGAACCGGCCGGTGGTCGCGCACGACGTCCTGTCGGACGAGACCTACGACTGGGGCCCGTCGGTGTTCGTCCGGCTCGACCCGATGATCCGGGCCGCCCACGTGGTCAACCTGGTGGCACCGTGACCGAGACGCCTCCCACCGGTCGGCACGCCCGCGAGCCCGCGCCCACCACCGCGCAGATCGTGCTGCCCGGCCACCGTCTGCCCGCGATGCCGCACCCCGTCGAATCCCCCGGGGGTCTCACGGAGGATCGCGAGTGGTACCGGACCGCGGTGTTCTACGAGGTCATGCTCCGCACGTTCTCCGACTCGTCCGGCCAGGGCAGCGGCGACCTGCGCGGCCTCATCGACCGGCTCGACTACCTGCAGTGGCTCGGCATCGACTGCCTCTGGCTGCCGCCGTTCTATCCGAGCCCCCTGCGCGACGGCGGCTACGACGTGGCCGACTACACCGCGATCGCCGGGCAGTACGGCACGATGGCCGACTTCACCGAGCTCATCGAGCAGGTGCACGCGCGCGGCATGCGGATCGTCGTCGACCTGGTGATGAACCACACCAGCGACCAGCACCCGTGGTTCCAGGCGTCCCGCTCGGACCCCGAGGGTCCGTACGGCGACTTCTACGTGTGGAGCGACGACAACACCAAGTACCCGGACGCCCGCATCATCTTCGTCGACACCGAGACGTCCAACTGGACCTTCGACCCCGTGCGGCGGCAGTTCTTCTGGCACCGGTTCTTCGGCCACCAGCCCGACCTGAACTTCGAGAACCCGCGCGTCGTCGAGGCGATGATGGACGTCGGGCGGTACTGGCTGGGCATCGGCGTCGACGGGTTCCGCCTCGACGCGGTGCCGTACCTGTTCGAGGCCGAGGGCACCAACTGCGAGAACCTCCCCGAGACGCACGCGTTCCTGCGCAAGGTCCGCAAGATGATCGACGAGGAGTTCCCGKGCCGGATCATGCTGGCCGAGGCCAACCAGTGGCCCGAGGACGTCGTGCACTACTTCGGCACCGAGGAGGAGCCGGAGTGCCACATGTGCTTCCACTTCCCGGTGATGCCCCGGATCTACTACTCGATCCGCGACCAGCGGGCGACGCAGATCATCGACATCCTGGCCGACACCCCGCCGATCCCGAACAACGGCGCCCAGTGGAGCACGTTCCTGCGCAACCACGACGAGCTCACGCTCGAGATGGTCTCCACCGAGGAGCGCGCGTCGATGTACGGCTGGTTCGCGCCGGACTCGCGGATGCGCGCCAACGTCGGGATCCGCCGCCGCCTGGCCCCGCTGCTGGACAACTCCCGCAAGGAGATCGAGCTCGCGCACGCCCTGCTGCTCAGCCTGCCCGGCAGCCCCTGCCTGTACTACGGCGACGAGATCGGCATGGGCGACAACATCTGGCTGCCCGACCGCGACTCCGTCCGCACGCCGATGCAGTGGACGCCGGACCGCAACGCCGGCTTCTCCACCGCCGACCCGGGCAAGCTCTACCTCCCGCTGGTCCAGTCGCTGGTGCACCACTTCAGCCACACCAACGTCGAGGCCCAGCTGGCGCAGCCGACGTCCCTGCTGCACTGGGTGCACGGCATGCTCACCGTGCGGCGTCAGCACCCGGCGCTCGGCGCCGGCGACTTCGAGGTGCTGGCCTGCGACAACGACTCGGTGCTGGCGTTCTGCCGGCGCACGGCCGACGAGACGATCCTCGTCGTGGCCAACATGGCGTCCACCGCGCGCGCTGCCACGGTGACCCTGAAGGACCGCGCCGGCTGGTCGGTGCACGACGTGTTCGGCGGGGCGCCGTTCGCCTCGATCCGGCCCGACGGCACCGCGTCGTTCACGCTCGGGTCGCGCGACTTCTACTGGCTGGAGCTGACCGCCCCGTGAGCCTGACCGCCCGCACCTCGCCCGACGCCGCGCGCCTGCTGGACGTGCTGCGCCAGTGGCTGCCCACCCGCCGCTGGTTCCCCGCCAAGGGTCAGGTCGCGGAGCTGTCGGCGGTGGCGTCCCTCCCGTTCGCCCCCGACGTGACCGTCCTGCTGGTCCGCGTCCGGGCGGGATCGATCGACGCGGTCCTGCAGGTGCCGCTGGTCCTCACGGACGAGCCCTCCCCCGACGCGCTCGGCACGCTGGACGGTCGCACCGTCCTGGACGGCGCGCACCACCCGGCGTTCCTGCGCGCGTGGCTCGCCGCCGCGGACGGTCCGGGGGCCGACGTCGACGTGTCCGCGGCCCGGCTCGTCTCCGGCGAGCAGTCCAACACCTCGGTGATCCTGCCGGGCGCACGGCCGGGCATCCTCAAGGTGCTGCGCGCGGTCGCGCCGGGCGAGAACCCCGACGTCGACGTCCCGCGCCACCTGGTCGACGTCGGGTGGGAGCACGTCCCCGCGCCGCTGGCCTGGCTGCAGGCCGAGTGGCCCGGTCACGACGGCGAGCCGGTGACCGGCTACCTCGGGGTGCTCGCCGCGTTCGTCGACGCGGCCGAGGACGGCTTCGAGCTGGCCTGCGCCTACGCGGGCCGCGGCGACTCGTTCGCCGAGCTGGCCGACGAGCTGGGTGCGATCACCGCCACGATGCACGACGCGCTCGTGACGGCCTACGGCGTCGAGGACACCGACCAGGGCCCCGAGGAGGTGGCCCGCGCGGTGGCCGCCCGGTACTCCTGGGCGCTGTCCGCCGTGCCGGCCCTGGCGCGCTTCGCGGACGGTGTCGCGGCCGTCGTCGCCGAGGTCCGCGCGCTCTCGTCGGCACCACCGCGCCAGCGCGTCCACGGCGACCTGCACCTCGGCCAGGTGCTCCGGTCGCACGACGCCTGGTTCATCATGGACTTCGAGGGTGAGCCCCTCGCGCCCCTCGCCCAGCGGACGCGCCCTGACCTCGCCCTGCGGGACGTCGCCGGGCTGCTGCGCTCGATCGACTACGCCGCGGCCGTCGGCGGGCTGACGGGTGCCGACGCCGCAGGCTGGACGGCCGACGCCCGCGCCGGCCTGCTGCGCGGGTACGGCGGCGGGGACCAGACGCTCCTGCGCGCGCTGGAGCTGGACAAGACGCTCTACGAGGCCGTGTACGAGTCCCGCAACCGGCCGACGTGGCTCCCGATCCCGATCGCGGGGCTCGAGCGTCTGACCAGCTGATCAGCCCGCGGTGACCTCGAGCGGCAGCTCCAGCGGCATCCGCACGCCCACCTGCCGCGGTGCCAGCTCGCTCTGCAGCACCAGCGCAGCGGCTCCGACGGCCGCGGCCTCGGGGGCGTTCGAGGAGATGACCACCCGCACCGGGTGGCTGCCGCGGGCGAAGAACGACTGCCCCAGCCGACGCTCGATCTCGGGCAGGTACAGCGACCCCGCCAGCGCGAACGCGGGTCCGGTGAGGATGACGAGCTCGAGGTCGAGCACGTTGGCGAGCGTCTGCGCGGCGACCCCGAGGTAGCGCGCCGACCGCTGCAGGAGCTCCATAGGGAGGGCCTCGCCCCGGCTCGCGGCGCGCGCGAGGGAGCCGAAGTTCTCCGCGACGTTCCGGCCGGCGAGCTCGAGGCCCGCGTCCCGGGCGGCCGCGACCACCGCGGCCGGTCCGGCCAGCGCCTCGACGCACCCGCGGTTGCCGCACCAGCACTCCGGGCCGTCGAGGTCGACGCAGATGTGCCCGACCTCCCCGGCGTTCGAGCTGGAGCCCCGGTACACCGTGCCGTCGACGAGGATCCCCGCGCCGATCCCGGTGCCCATGTAGAGCGCGGCGAACGCCGAGCCGGTCGAGATGCCGCCCGACCAGTACTCGCCGATCGCCGCTGCGGTGGCGTCGTTGTCGAGCAGCACGGGCAGGCCGATGGCCTCCTCGAGCGCGGCGCCCAGGGGGAACTCGGTCCAGCGCTGCATCACCGGCGGGGTGAGGGTCATGCCGGTGGACGCGGAGATGGGACCGGGCGAGACGACACCGAGCCCGAGGATGCGCGCCGGGTCGACGCCCACGCGCGTGACGGTCGTGCGGATCTCCGCGGCGATGCGGGCGACGACCTCCCGCGGGTCGTCCGAGCCCGCGCCCGGCCGACGCCAGCGGGCGACGATCGCGCCGCCGAGGTTGGCGATGACGTAGGTGATGCCGGCGTGGTCCAGGTGGACGCCGATGGCGTAGCGCGCCGACGGGTCCAGCTGCAGGAGCATGCGGGGCTTGCCACCGGTCGACTCGGCGCGGCCGACCTCGAGCACGAGGCCGTCGTCGATGAGCCGGCGGACGACGGTGGAGATGGTGGCTGCGGTGAGACCGGTCGCGCGCGTCAGCTCGACGCGGCTGATCGTGCCGGCGGCCCGGATGAGGTCGAGGATCGCCGACCGGCTGCTCGCGTGCGCGGCGCCGAGACCCGGCTGGGAGCCGCTCACCCGTCCTCCTCCATGGGGTGTCCCCCTCGTCGCACACCATAACGATCCGGGAACGGACGCCCATGCCCACGACACGCCCGTTGACTTACTTTGTTCACTTGCCTAAGAATGCCACACGGAGCACAGCGGCTCGACACCGGGCCGCTCTGCCTCATCAGACCCCCGGTCGGCACGCGGAGGTGCCGGCACGACGAGAGGATCAACGATGTTCCCTCAGAAGCGACGCACACGCCTCATGGCGATCGCGGCCGCCAGCTCGATCCTCGCCCTCAGCGCATGCTCCGGCGGCGGGAGCGGCGACGACGAGGCCAACGACGACGGCACCCCCTCCGGGGAGATCACCGTCCTGACGTGGCGTACCGACCTCGTGGAGGACGGCACGTTCGACACGTACGTCGAGGAGTTCAAGGCCTCGTACCCCGAGGTCACCGAGGTCAAGATCGAGGGCCTCACCGACTACGAGGGGGAGGTGAAGACGCGCATGAACACCGAGAACTACGGCGACGTGCTCGCCATCCCTGGCTCGGTCACCCCCGACCAGCTCGGCGACTTCTTCGAGCCGCTGGGCGACCAGGAGGAGCTGGGCAAGGAGTACCGCTGGATCAACGACAAGTCCTTCGAGGGCAAGTCGTACGGCATCCCGGTGGTGGGCAACGTCCAGGGCTTCGTCTACAACAAGCGCGTGTGGGAGGAGGCCGGGGTCACCGAGTTCCCCGACACCCCCGAGGCGTTCCTCGCGGCGCTCCAGGCCATCAAGGACAACGGCGTCGAGATCGCGCCGCTCTACACCAACTACAAGGACGGCTGGCCGCTGTCGCAGTGGGACGGCTGGCTCGGTGCCGTCACGGCCGACCCCGACTGGAAGAACAAGATCGTCGAGTCGGACACCCCGTGGACCGAGGACAGCGACTACGGCGTGGTCGACGGCGTGGTCTACGACGCCGTCGCGCAGGGCCTGACGGAGGCCGACCCGACGACGACCAACTGGGAGGAGTCGAAGCGACTGCTCGGCACGGGCGAGGTCGCGACGATGGTCCTCGGCTCGTGGGCGATCCCGCAGATGGCGGCCGCCGCGGAGGCTGCCGGCGCGAGCGGCGACGACATCGCCTACGCACCCACGCCGGTCCAGGTCGACGGCAAGTTCCACTCCGTCGCGGGCGGTGACTACAACCTGGGCATCAACGTGAACTCGACGAACAAGGCGACCGCGCGTGCGTGGATCGACTGGTTCAACAAGGAGTCCGGTTTCTCGGAGTCGCAGGCCGGCCTGTCCCCGTTGATCGACGGTGCCGTCCCGGCGGCCCTCGAGGGCTTCGTCGCGGAGGTCGAGCTCATCACGCTGAACGCCGCGCCCGAGGGCAAGGAGTCCCTGTTCGCCGACATCGACACCGCGTCCGGCATCGTCACGACGGACCCGAAGTTCCGCCAGAAGAACATCGACGACGCCCGCTCCGGCGCCCGCACCAAGCAGCAGATCTTCGACGACCTCAACGCCCAGTGGGCCGAGGGTCGGGCGTCGGCAAGCTGAGGCTGCTCCCATGACGACCGCTCCTTCGGGTCTGTCCGACCCGACGACGGCGGCCGCGCAGAAGTCCGACGCGGCCCGCACCCCCCGGAAGCCCCGGGGCGGTGCGGGCCGCGGCACCGCGTGGTATCGCCGGCTGACGCCGTACTACTTCCTGCTGATCCCTGTCGGGCTCCTGCTTCTCCTGACGTTCGTCCCCGTCATCAACATGTTCTGGTACTCGGCCACGGACTGGGACGGACTCGACAAGACCAAGAACATCGTGGGCTTCGACAACTACGTCGAGGTCTTCACGGACCCGGACAACGTCCGCGTCTTCTACGTCTCGCTCTACTACTTCGTCGCCTCGTTCGTGCAGATGGCGCTCGCCCTGTACTTCGCGACGATCCTGTCGTTCAAGATCCGGTTCAAGAACCTGTGGAAGGGCATCCTGTTCTTCCCGTACCYGATCAACGGCGTCGCGATCGGCCTGATCTTCCTCAACTTCCTCAAGCCGGGTGGCGGCCTCGACACGGTCCTCATGACGGCCGGTCTCGAGAGCCTGGTCCAGCAGTGGACCGGAGACCCCGACGTCGCGAACTTCTCGCTCGCCGGGGTGTCCGTGTGGCGCTACATGGGTCTCAACTTCGTGATGTTCCTCGGCGCGATCCAGTCGATCAACTCCGAGATCTACGAGGCGTCGGACCTCGACGGCGCCAACCGGTGGCACCAGTTCCGGTACATCATCCTGCCGTCGATCCGCCCCATCATCGGCCTGTCGCTCATCCTCGCGATCTCCGGCTCGCTCTCGGTGTTCGAGGTCCCGTTCGTCATGACGGGCGGCGCCAACGGCACCGAGACGTTCGTCATCCGCACGGTCTGGATGGCGTTCAACCGCAACCTGGTCGGTCTCGCGTCGGCGATGGCCGTCGTGCTCCTGCTCATCGTCCTGATCGTCACCTGGATCCAGCGCAGAGTGATCCCCGACGAGGAGGTGGACCTCACATGATCCGCGCAGCCACCAGCACCGCGAAGTACGTCTCCCTGGTCATCGCGTCGATCGCGATGCTGCTGCCCCTCGGCCTCATCCTGTTCGGGTCGTTCAAGACCGGTCAGGAGTTCCTCGCGACGGGACCGATGACCCCGCCGGCCAGCTGGGGCAACGTCGAGAACTACGTCACGGCGTTCACGCGCGGCAACATGCTCGCGGCCTTCGGCAACACCGTCTTCATCTTCGCCGCCGCGATCGTCGGCACGATCCTGATCGGTGCGGCCAYCGCGTACGCGCTCGACCGGTTCCGCTTCGCCGGGCGCTCCGCGGTGCTCGGGCTGTTCCTGCTCGCCACGCTGGTCCCGGGCGTCACGACGCAGGTGGCGACCTTCCAGATCATCAACGGGCTGGGCCTCTACGACTCCCGCTTCGCGCTGATCCTGCTGTTCATGGGCACCGACATCATCTCGATCTACATCTTCCTGCAGTTCATCCGGGCGATCCCGAAGTCGCTGGACGAGGCCGCGATGATCGAGGGCGCCGGGCACCTGCGGATCTTCTTCCAGATCATCCTGCCCAACCTGAAGCCGGCGATCGCGACCGTCGTGATCATCAAGGGCATCGCGATCTACAACGAGTTCTACCTGCCGTTCCTCTACCTGCCCTCGAAGGAGCTGCGGCCAATCTCGACGACGCTGTTCGACTTCAAGGGGCCGTACGGCTCGCAGTGGGAGGTCATCTCGGCGGGGGTGGTCATCACGATCATCCCGATCCTCGTGCTCTTCCTGTTCCTGCAGCGGTACATCTACAACGGGTTCACCTCGGGCGCGACGAAGTGACGGATGGGGGCAGCCGGTCCGGCTGCCCCCATCCCCGTCTCACACCCGCGTGGCTCGCACCAGGGCGATGCGCTCCGGCAGCTGCAGCGGCGCCTCGAGGCCCACACCCGACAGCAGGCGGCCCGGCAGCCGCACGCCCTGCGGGGTCCACCAGGCGGGGGCATGGTCGACCGCGTCGCCCGGCGCCTGCGGACGCACGTCGTAGAGCGCGTCGGGGTCGAGCCCCGGGAGCGTCACGCGCGCCAGGGCGGTGTTCGTCGACCGGCCCGTCATCGCGATCGCGAACAGCGCGTCCGCCCGGTCAGGCGCCACCACCCCGTGCACGGCCAGCACGGGATCGACCGCGTCCGCGTGCACGGCCGTCCCGGAGTGCAGCAGGGGCCGCAGGTCCTTGTAGAGCGCGATCCACGCGGCGAGGTCGGCCCGCTCGGAGTCGTCGGCCTCCTGGAGGTCCCACTCGATCCCCAGGTGCCCGAACAGCGCGGTCGCCGCCCGGAACGGCAGCTCGTGCCGGCGGCCGGTGCTGTGGGCGTGCCCGGACCCGATGTGCGCGCCGATGAGCTCGAGCGGGATCAGCAGGTTGGTCCAGCGCTGGATCTGCTGGCGCTCGAGCGCGTCGATGCAGTCGCTCGCCCACACACGGTCGGTCCGCTGCAGGATCTCGAGGTCCACCCGCGCGCCGCCGGACGAGCAGGACTCGATCTCGACGCCGGGGTGCAGCGCACGCAGCTCGTCGAGCAGCCGGTAGACCGCGCGCGTCTGTCCGTGCACGCCGGGGGCTCCCCCGTGGCCGGCGTCGACCAGGTCCCGGTTGTGGTCCCACTTGAGGTAGCCGATGGGGTACTCGGTGAGCTGGTCCCACTTGAGGTAGCCGATGGGGTACTCGGTGAGC
>NZ_JBFUHU010000041.1:0-15814 GCF_056402235.1 Cellulomonas sp. P4_B5_2 | reverse complement strand
CCGAGCGCGCGCGACCAGGCCGCGACCAGGCCCGCTCCCGCGCGCAGCTGCGCCGAGACGCCCAGGAGCAGCTCCGACAGGGTGCCGCCCGACCGAGGCGCACCCACCCACGCGCCCCGGGTGCCGGGCTGACCCCGCGCGCGAGTCCGACGACCGCCCTGACCCGCCACCACAGCAACGGCCAGCGCGACGAGCACACCCACCGCCACGGTCATCGGCCCGCCCCGGCACGGGTGCGCCGGACCGCCACCCGGACGGGCGCGTTCATCGGCCTCCTCCGGTCACCGCAGGCCCCACGGGCAACCCGAGGCGGGCGGCCAGCACCGGCCACGCCGGTCCCGCCGTCGTCACACCCGTCGGTTCGACCCGCAGCGCGCACGCCACCTCGAGGTCACCGGAGCCCGCCCGGCGGACGACCCCGACCTCCGCCACGTACCGGCGGTCGGCCCTGCGCAGGTGCAGGACCGCGTCGAACGCGCTCGAGGCCTGCGCGGCGACGGCCTCACGACTCATCCCCGCCAACGCCGCCAGCGCCTCGAGCCGGGCGGGCACGTCGGCGGCCGCGTTCGCGTGCACGGTCGCGCACCCGCCGTCGTGCCCGGTGTTCAGGGCGGCGAGGACCTCGCGCACCTCGGCGCCGCGGCACTCGCCGAGGACGATCCGGTCGGGGCGCATCCGCAGGGCGTGCCGCACCAGGGCCGCCAGGTCCACCCGCCCCGCACCGTCGACGTTCGCATGCCGCGCCAGCAGCCGGACGACGTGCGGGTGCGCCGGTGCGAGCTCACCCGCCTCCTCGACCACCACGAGCCGTTCGTCGGGCGGGACCAGCGACAGCAGCGCCGCCAGCAGAGTGGTCTTGCCCGACCCCGTGGCGCCCGAGATCAGCAGGTTGGCCCGCGTGGACACCAGCGCCCGGACCACGGGCACGAGGGCGGGCGCGAGGGTGCCGGACGCCACCAGCTGCTCGATGGTGAACGCGCGCGACCGCACCACCCGCAGGCTGATCAGGGCACAGCTCTCCGCGAGCGGCGGGAGCACGGCGTGCAATCGGGTCCCGTCCGGCAGCCGGGCGTCGACCGCGGGCGAGGCGTCGTCCAGGCGTTGGCCCCCCGCTGCCGCCAGCCGGACCGCGAGCGCGCGGACGTCGTCGACTCCGCCCAGGTCCACGTCTGCCCGGGTCAGCCGTCCGGCCCGCTCCACCCACACGTCGCGCGGCCCGTTGACCAGGACGTCGGTGACCTCGGGGTCGTCGAGGAACGCCTGCAGCCGACCCGCACCGAAGAGCTCGTCGCGCACCGTCCTGGTCACCGCGCTGAGCGCGCTGGACCCGAGCACTGCGCCGACGTCTCGAGCCGCCGCCTCGACGACGACCCCGAGCCCCTCCCCGGACCCTGACGCGCCCAGCCTCGTCCGGACGGCGTCGAGGAAGTCCGGGCCGACGCCCCGCACGAGCGCCGTCACCGCACGCCCCGCTCAAGGGTCGCGACGATCCGGGCGGCCGCACGGCTGGTCCGGCCGCCGGTGGGCACTCCACCTCGTTCCAGGGCGGCGAGCACCCGCCGGTCCGTGGGCAGCCTGGCCAGGACGGGCAGGTCGACCGCCTCGGCCAGCTCGGCGGAGCCGAGTCCACCCGGGGCCGGACCGCGCACGACCAGCGACGCCGCCACCCCGTCACCGAGGTGCGGGCGCATCGCGAGGATCCCGGCGACCGTGCGCAGGTCCCGCGGTGCCACGACGAGAACCGCGTCGCACGCCTCCACGAGCGACTCACCCGCGACGACCGCGGCGCGGTCCAGGTCCAGCACGAGCGCGCCGGCTGCCAGGGTCAGGGCGTGCAGGACGTCGGCGACGACGGCGGGCTCGGGCGGCCCGGGGCGGGAACGGTCGGCGCTGAGCACCGCGCACGATCCCCACCGGGGCAGCAGCGCCAGCACGTCCACCCCCGAGACCTCCCCGCGCGCGTCTGCGAGGTCCGGCCACCGCACCCCGTCGGCACCCTCGAGCCCCAGCAGGACGTCGATGCCGCCCGAGGCGCGGTCGAGGTCCACCAGGGCGGTCGCGGTCCGGCGCGCGAGCTGGCGGGCGAGCGCGGCCGCGAGCGTCGAGGCACCGCCGCCTCCCCGCCCCGCCACCACGCCGAGCACGAGCGCGCGGCGAGGGGCGGTGGCAACCGACGGCCAGGTCGATGAGGCGGAGGGAGCGCCCGTGAGGGGGGTCATCGGGTCACCTTCCGTCGGGGTCCGACCTGGCCGCCGGCGCACGACGAATATGGCTGCGACCGACGGGCCGGCCGGCTGCGCGGAGTGGATCTGGGGAAACCGACCGAGGATTGCTGGGCTGGGGGCGGCTCGCCATCGTGTGGGCGTCGGCCACTAGGCTCGCCGCGAGCCGCACGGCACCCCGACGACGACCGCCCGGAGCAGCATGGACGTGGATCCGCCGCACGAGGATCGGTCGCGCGAGGCCGCGTTCTTCGACCTCGACAAGACGATCATCGCGACCTCGTCGGCCACGGCCTTCTCCCGCCCGTTCCTCGCCGAGGGCCTGCTCACGCGCCGTTCCGTCGTGCGGACCGCCTACGCGCAGCTGCTCTACCTGCTCGGCGGTGCCGACGAGGACCAGACCGAGCGCCTGCGCGCACAGCTGTCACGGATGGTCGCCGGCTGGGACGTGTCGCAGGTGTCGGCGATCGTCGCCGAGACGCTGCACGAGTCGATCGACCCGACGGTGTACGCGGAGGCGGTCGCACTCATCGAGGAGCACCACGCGGCCGGCCGGGACGTGGTGGTGGTGTCGGCATCGGGTGCCGAGGTGGTCGAGCCGATCGCCGCGATCCTCGGCGCGGACCACGTCATCGCCACCCGGATGAACGTGCTCGACGGCCGGTACACCGGCGAGATCGACTTCTACGCCTACGGGGAGAACAAGGCGTCGGCCATCCGCGAGCTCGCCCAGGAGGAGGGATACGACCTCGACGCCAGCTACGCCTACTCGGACTCGATCACGGACGCCCCCATGCTCGGCACCGTCGGTCACGCGTTCGCCGTGAACCCCGACCGTGCGCTGCGCAGGCTCGCCATCGAGCGCGGCTGGGGAACGCTCGCGTTCGTCCGGCCCGTCCCCCTGTTCCCGCGTCGCGCCCGCATCGTCACGGCGGGAGCCGTCACCCTCGTCGTGATCGCCGCCGTCGTGGTGGCCGTCGCGATCCGTCGGAGCCGTCGACGCCGCTGAGTCCGCATCGCGGACGAGCGTCCCAGCATCCGTCGGGCGCGACCGGGTGGCCTGCACCGTCGTCGCCACGGCTGTCGCGGATCCGTGAAGTGAGGTACCAAAGGAACACAACTGCATGACCGCGAGGGCACCCACGCGCAGGAGAGCCCACCTATGGGCAGGTCGACCGGGCTGGTCCCGTCGCGACCGACACCGGTGCACGCTTGATCACCCTCCGGTCCGCTGTTGGCGACGGCGCCCCMCGGGGCGCCGTCGTTCGTCTGCGGTGGGTCAGTCCAGCGACCCCGCCAGTACCGCGTCCGCGATCGCCCGCGCCTCGGCCGCGCCGCGCACGACAGCGTCGCCGGACGCGCGAACCCACGCCGCCACCCCCTCCGGCGACCCCGTCGCGAACCCTGCAACGGCGCCCAGGTACGGGTTCAGCGCGTCCGCCCAGACGACCTCGGCGACCACCGAGCCGGTGGGGTCGAGGCCCCGGGTGGTGAGCAACAGGCGTGCGACGGCCCGCGCGACCAGCCCGTTGCCCCCGAGGAACGGCCGCAGCGCGAGCAGCTCGCCGTGCACGACGGCGCCGACCGCCAGCGCCGGGACGGTCGTGGTGCGCACCGTGCGGTCGAGCAGGTCGATGCGTGCGGCCAGCTCGTCGCCGACGGGCGCCGGCCCCAGGCCGGTGAGGTCCTGTGGCGCCTGGTCGACCCGCAGCCTGCCGACGTCGGGCTCGTCCAGCCACCCCCCGGCGGCCGCGGAGTGCACGCGGGCGAGCAGCTGGCGCAGCGGCGGGAGCACGGCCGACCCGCTCACCCCGAGCGCCGGCATCCACTGCTCCACCAGCACCGTGGCACTCAACGCACCGACGACGACCGGGTCGGAGCCGCCACCGGTCGCGAGCTCGCGCACGAACGACAGCGGAACGCGCGCCCCCTCGATCGCGCACGACGCGCGGGTGGCCCGCAGGCCGGCCTCGGCGCGCACCTCGCGCCACCGCCGCCGGTAGGCCTCGTGCCAACGCAGCTCCTCGCACGCGATCCGCGAGCGCTCGACCGCCTCGGCCACCCCGGCGAGCTCGAGTAGCGGGGCGAGGGGGTCGGTCACGCCGTCACCCTATAGATGAGTCCACAATGTTCGAATGGTCTCCCCGAGCGTCTCCTCGTCCATCACCGCGCGCCTCGAGGTGCAGGCCCGGCCGACCGCCGTCAGCGAGCTCACCACGGCCATCGAGAAGGCCGGGGGCATCGTCACCGCGCTGGACGTCACGGCCTCCGGGCACGAGCAGATGACGGTGGACGTCACGTGCGCCACGCGGGGCGAGCAGCACGCCGCGTCCATCGTCGACGCGCTCAAGGAGCTGCACGGCGTCGTCGTCGAGCGCGTCAGCGACCGCACGTTCCTCATGCACATCGGCGGCAAGCTCTCGATCGAGTCCAAGGTGCCGCTGCGCAACCGCGACGACCTGTCGATGGCGTACACGCCGGGCGTCGCGCGCGTCTGCGAGGCGATCGCGGCCCACCCGGAGGACGCCCGCCGCCTGACCATCAAGCGCAACACGATCGCGGTCGTCACGGACGGCACCGCGGTGCTGGGGCTCGGCAACATCGGACCGCTCGCCAGCCTGCCGGTGATGGAGGGCAAGGCGGTCCTGTTCAAGCGGTTCGCGGGCATCGACGCGTTCCCCATCGCGCTGGACATCACCGACGTGGATCAGATCGTGGAGACCATCTGCGCGATCGCGCCCGTGTTCGCGGGCATCAACCTCGAGGACATCTCCGCGCCGCGCTGCTTCGAGATCGAGCGCCGGCTGCGCGAGCGCCTGGACATCCCGGTGTTCCACGACGACCAGCACGGCACCGCCATCGTCGTCGTCGCGGCCCTGACCAACGCGCTCAAGGTGGTGAACAAGGACCTGGCCACCGTGCGGATCGTGCTCTCGGGCGCGGGCGCCGCCGGCACGGCCGTGCTCAGGCTGCTGCTCGCGGCCGGCGCCAAGGACGTCGTCGTCGCGGACATCGAGGGTGTCGTCCGCGCCGACCGGCCGGGGCTCGACCCCTCCCTGTTCTGGACCGCGTCCATGACCAACCCGCGCGGCATCTCGGGCAGCATCCCGGACGCGCTGAAGGACGCCGACGTGTTCATCGGCGTCTCCGCCCCGGACGTCATCACGGGACACGACGTCTCGACGATGGCGCCGGACTCGATCGTGTTCGCGCTGKCGAACCCCCGCCCGGAGGTGGACCCGGACGACGCGGCGCAGTACGCGGCCGTCGTCGGCACCGGTCGGTCCGACTTCGCCAACCAGATCAACAACGTGCTCGCGTTCCCGGGCGTCTTCCGCGGGCTGCTCGACGCGCAGTCGCACCGGATCACGGACAGCATGCTGCTGGCCGCGGCCTACGCGCTGGCGTCGGTGGTCACGGACGACGAGCTCAACCCGACGTACATCGTGCCCAGCGTGTTCAACCCGGAGGTCACGACCGTGGTCGCCGCCGCGGTGACGAAGGCCGCCCACGAGACGATCGAGGTCTAGACCCTTCGCGCCAGGGACTCGGCCGCGCGCTGCGTGGCACGGACCAGCCCGTCGGGGACGTCGCCGTCCGCGAACGTGACGGCCAGCCCGGCGATGGGGTGCCCGGTGCGGTCCCGCACGGCCGCGGCGACGGACGCGAACCCGCTGGTCACGTCCCCGTGCTCGGACGCCCAGCCGATTCGTCGCACCTCGGTGAGGACCGCCCGCAGCTCGGACAGGCGCTGCGGGCCGACACCGGTGCGGTCGACGAACGCGCCGCGATCGGGGAACAGCGCGCGCACCTGGGCGGTCGGCAGGTCGGCGAGGATCGCGCGTCCGCTGGCCGTCAGGTGGGCCGGGAGCCGCACCCCGACGTCCGTGACCAGGGCCGGYCGGCCGGCCGCGCGCTCCTCGACCACGTACAGGACGTCGCGCCCGTGCAGGACCGCGAGGTGCGCGCTCTCGCCCACCTGGTCGACCAGCCGCGCGAGCACCGGCCGCGCCGCGCGTGCCAGCGGCGCCTGCCGTGAGTAGGCCGAGCCCAGCTCGAACGCACCGAGGCCCAGGCCGTACCGGCGCTCCTCGGGCAGGTGGACGACGAAGCCGTGCTCGGTGAGGACCGCGAGCAGGTGGTACGTGGTGGACCGCGGGAGGTCGAGGGCGGTCGCCAGTGCGGCCGCGGGCAGCGGGCCCGTTCGGGACAGGTGGCGGAGCAGGCGCAGCGTGGCGTCCGCCGCGGGCACGGTGCTCACCGGGTCCTCCCGACGTTGTCTGAGATCCCAGACACTATCCGTGCGCGACACCTACGCCCCACGCGGAGCACGCGGTGTCATGAACCATGAGCACCGTCGTCGTCGGCACCGGACCCGTCTCGATCGCCGACGTCGTCGCGGTCGCCCGGAACGGAGCGGGCGTGCGGCTCTCCGACGAGGCGCTGACCGCGATCGCGCGTGGCCGGGCGGTGGTCGACGAGCTCGCCGCCGACACCCGGCCGCACTACGGCATCTCCACCGGCTTCGGCGCCCTGGCCACCCTGTCGATCCCGGCCGACAAGCGCCTGGACCTGCAGCGCAGCCTGGTCCGCTCGCACGCCGCCAGCACGGGTCCCGAGGTCGAACGGGAGGTGGTCCGCGCGCTCATGCTGCTGAGGCTGTCGACCCTGGCCACCGGGCACACCGGCGTCCGCCCGGAGACCGCGAGCGCGTACGCCGCGATGCTCGACGCCGGGATCACGCCCGTCGTCCGCGAGTACGGCTCGCTCGGCTGCTCCGGCGACCTCGCACCGCTGGCCCACTGCGCGCTGGCACTGATGGGCGAGGGCGACGTGCGCGACGCCACCGGGGCGCTCCTGGAGAACCGCCCTCCGGGTCACACGCTCACCGAGAAGGAGGGTCTGGCCCTCATCAACGGCACCGACGGCATGCTCGGCATGCTCGCCCTCGCCCTGCACGACCTGGACGTCCTGCTGGACACCGCCGACATCGCCGCCGCGATGAGCGTCGAGTCCCTGCTCGGCACCGACGCCGTCTTCGCGGCCGACCTCCAGGGTCTTCGCCCGCACCCCGGACAGGCCACCTCCGCCGCGAACATCCGCGCGGTCCTCCACGGCTCCGGGATCATGGCCAGCCACAAGACCCCCGAGTGCACCCGTGTGCAGGACGCCTACTCGCTGCGGTGCGCGCCGCAGGTGCACGGGGCCGCCCGCGACACCGTCGAGCACGCGCGCACCGTGGCCGAGCGCGAGCTGGCCGCGGCGATCGACAACCCCGTGATCACCGACGACGGCCGCGTCGAGTCCAACGGAAACTTCCACGGCGCCCCGGTCGGGTACGTGCTCGACTTCCTCGCGATCGCCGTGGCCGACGTCGCGAGCATGTCCGAGCGCCGCACCGACCGGTTCCTCGACGTCTCGCGCAACCACGGCCTGCCGGCGTTCCTCGCGCACGACCCCGGCGTCGACTCCGGCCTGATGATCGCGCAGTACACGGCCGCCGGGCTGGTCAGCGAGCTCAAACGCCTCGCGGTGCCGGCCAGCGTCGACTCGATCCCGTCGTCGGCCATGCAGGAGGACCACGTGTCGATGGGCTGGCACGCGGCCCGCAAGCTGCGCCGGTCGATCGACGCCCTGACCCGGGTGCTCGGCATCGAGCTGCTCACCGCCGCGCGAGCGCAGGACCTTCGAGCACCCCTGGAGCCGTCGCCGATCACACGTGCGGTGAAGGACCTCCTGCGGGCGCGCGGCATCCCCGGCCCCGGCCCGGACAGCTACCTCTCCCCCGACCTCGAGACCGCCGCAGACGCCGTCCGTGACGGCTCCGTCGCCGCACAGCTAGGAGCCCGCTCATGACCGGCCCCCGCCCCGTCCGCGCCCCGCGCGGCACCACGCTCACCGCCCGCAGCTGGCAGACCGAGGCGCCGCTGCGCATGCTCATGAACAACCTTGACCCGGAGGTGGCCGAGCGCCCGGACGACCTGGTGGTCTACGGCGGCACAGGCAAGGCCGCCCGGTCGTGGGACGCGTACGACGCCATCGTGCGGACCCTGACCACGCTCGGCGACGACGAGACCCTGCTGGTCCAGTCCGGCAAGCCGGTCGGCGTGCTCACCACGCACGAGTGGGCGCCGCGCGTGCTGATCGCCAACTCGAACCTCGTCGGCGACTGGGCGACCTGGCCGGAGTTCCGGCGGCTGGAGCAGCTCGGGCTGACCATGTACGGGCAGATGACCGCGGGGTCGTGGATCTACATCGGCACGCAGGGGATCCTCCAGGGCACGTACGAGACGCTGGCCGCGGTGGCCGCGAAGCGGTTCGGCGGGACGCTGGCGGGCACGCTGACCGTGACCGGCGGCTGCGGAGGTATGGGTGGCGCGCAACCCCTCGCGGTCACGCTCAACGGGGGCGCATGCCTGATCGTCGACGTCGACGGCGACCGGTTGCAGCGGCGGGTCCGCGAGCGTTACCTCGACCGGGTGGCGACGAGCCTCGACGAGGCGATCGCGCTGGTCAGCGACGCGAGGGCGACCAGAACAGCGCTCTCCATCGGCGTCGTCGGCAACTGCGCGACCGTGCTGCCCGAGCTGCTGCGCCGCGGGGTCGAGGTCGACGTCGTCACCGACCAGACGTCCGCGCACGACCCGCTGAGCTACCTCCCCGTCGGGGTCGAGGTGGCCGACTGGGCGTCCTACGCCGCCGCCAAGCCGGAGGAGTTCACCGAGCGGGCGCGCGAGTCGATGGCCSSGCACGTCGAGGCRATGGTCGGGTTCMTSGAYGCCGGYGCCGAGGTGTTCGACTACGGCAACTCGATCCGCGACGAGGCCCGGCAAGGTGGGTACGAGCGCGCGTTCGACTTCCCCGGGTTCGTCCCCGCGTACATCCGGCCGCTGTTCGCCGAGGGCAAGGGGCCGTTCCGCTGGGCCGCGCTGTCGGGAAACCCGCACGACATCGCGGTGACCGACCAGGCGGTGCTCGACCTGTTCCCCGACGACGACCACCTGCACCGCTGGATCCGGGCCGCGCAGGACCGCGTGGCGTTCCAGGGGCTCCCGGCGCGCATCTGCTGGCTCGGGCACGGGGAGCGCGACCGGGCGGGGCTGCGGTTCAACGAGCTCGTGGCCTCCGGGGACGTCACGGCGCCTCTCGTCATCGGCCGCGACCACCTCGACGCCGGCTCGGTCGCCTCCCCGTACCGCGAGACCGAGGGGATGGCCGACGGCTCCGACGCGATCGCCGACTGGCCTCTGCTGAACGCGCTGGTCGCGGCCTCGTCGGGCGCCACCTGGGTGTCGATCCACCACGGCGGCGGCGTCGGCATGGGCCGCTCGATCCACGCCGGGCAGGTGTCCGTGGCCGACGGGACCGACCTGGCCGCGCGCAAGCTGGCCCGGGTGCTCTCCAACGACCCGGCCATGGGCGTGCTGCGGCACGTCGACGCCGGCTACCCGCGGGCCGACGAGGTGGCGACGGCGAACGGGCTGCGCGTCCCGATGCGGGAGGACTCGTGACGTTCGCCGGCACGTGGGCCGACCTGGCGCCGGTCGGACGTGCCGTCGACGGTGGTTACCGCCGGTTCGCGTGGACGCGCGAGGACCACACCCTGCGCGAGTGGTTCGCGGGCGAGGCGCAGGCCCGGGGCCTCGACCTGGTCACCGACCGGGCGGGCAACCAGTGGGCGTGGTGGGGCGACCCTGACGCGACCCCCGGGATCGTCACCGGCAGCCACCTCGACTCCGTCCCGGGCGGCGGCGCGTTCGACGGGCCGCTCGGGGTGGTCAGCGGGTTCGCGGCGCTCGACCTCCTGCGGGAGCGCGGCGTGACGCCGGTACGGCCGCTGGGGATCGTGAACTTCGTCGACGAGGAGGGTGCCCGCTTCGGCGTCGCGTGCGCCGGGTCGCGGCTGATCACCGGTGTGCTCGACGCGGACCGGGCACGAGGGCTACGCGATGCCGACGGGGTGAGCATGGCCGAGGCCCTGCGCACAGCCGGCCGCGACCCCGCGGAGCTCGGCCCTGACCCGCACGCCCTGCGCCGGATCGCGTCCTTCGTCGAGCTGCACGTCGAGCAGGGCCGCGCGCTCGTGCACACCGGCGACGCGGTGGGCGTCGGCCGGATGATCTGGCCGCACGGCCGCTGGCGCGTGGAGCTGCGCGGCGAGGCCAACCACGCCGGGACCACCCCGCTCGCCGACCGGCGCGACCCGATGCTCGACCTCGCGGCGCTGATCGCGCAGGTCAGGCGGGGTGCTGAGGATGCCGGCGCGCTGGCCACCGTCGGGAAGCTGCGGGTGGACCCGAACGGCGTGAACGCGATCCCGTCGCAGGTCACTGCGTGGCTCGACGTCCGCGCGTCGGAGGAGTCCGCGGTCCGCGCGGTCCTCGCGTCCCTGGCCGCGTACGCCCCGCAGGAGGAGTCCTGGACTCCCGTCACCGTGCTCGACGCCGACCTCGCGGACGTCGTCGCGGGAGCACTGGACGACCCCCCACGCCTGGGCACGGGCGCGGGTCACGACGCGGGGATCCTCGCGGCCGCGG
This sequence comes from Cellulomonas sp. P4_B5_2, assembly GCF_056402235.1. NCBI lineage: Bacteria > Bacillati > Actinomycetota > Actinomycetes > Micrococcales > Cellulomonadaceae > Cellulomonas > Cellulomonas sp. P4_B5_2. The sequence goes on along the minus strand of NZ_JBFUHU010000041.1, from coordinate 5,055 downwards.
GCATCCCCACGGCGATGCTCTTCGTCCGCAACCCGTCGGGCATCTCGCACGCGCCCGCGGAGGACGCCGACGAGGCGGACTGCGTCGCGGGCATCGACGCGCTCGCGGCGGTGCTGGGACGGTTGCTCACGTGACCACGTACTGGGCCGCGCACGCGTGGCTCCCCGACGGCCTGCAGGGCGACGTCCGCGTCACGGTGTCCGACGGCCGGATCACCGCCGTCGACCGGGGGCCGGCGCGCCCGGACGACCACCGGCTGCCCGGCGTCGTCCTGCCCGGCTTCGCCAACACGCACTCCCACGCGTTCCACCGCGCGCTGCGGGGCCGCACGCACGACGACGGCGGCACGTTCTGGACGTGGCGGGACCGCATGTACGCGCTCGCCGCGGCCCTGACCCCCGACACGTACCTGGACCTCGCCCGCGCCACCTATGCCGAGATGGTCCTCGCCGGTGTCACCGCGGTCGGCGAGTTCCACTACCTGCACCACGGCCCCGGCGGCACCCCGTACGACGACCCCAACGTCATGGCCGAGGCCCTGCGCACCGCCGCGCGCGAGGCCGGCCTGCGGATCACGCTCCTGGACACCGCGTACCTGACCGGCGGGATCGACGCGCCGCTGGAGGGCGTCCAGCGACGGTTCGGCGACCACGACGCCGACGCCTGGGCCACCCGGGTCGCGGCACTGCGCCCGGACGACACCCTCACGGTCGGCGCGGCGATCCACTCCGTGCGCGCGGTCCCCCTGGACGACCTCCCCCGGATCGCCGCGCACGCCACCGGCCGCCCGCTGCACGTGCACCTGTCCGAGCAGCGGCTCGAGAACGAGCAGGCGCTGGCCACGTTCGGCGCCACCCCGACCCGGGTGCTCGAGGACGCGGGCGCCCTCGGCCCGAGCACCACCGCGGTCCACGCCGTCCACGTGACGCCGGAGGACGTCGCGATCCTCGGCTCGACGCGGACCGGGATCTGCCTGTGCCCGTCCACCGAGCAGGACCTCGGCGACGGCATCGCGCCCGGCGCCCTCCTGCAGTCGGCGGGCGCACGCCTGAGCGTCGGCAGCGACCAGCACGTCCGCACCGACCTGCTGGCGGAGGCGCGGTCCGTCGAGATGCACGAGCGCCTGGCCAAGGAGTCCCGCGGGGTCCTCACCCCCGCCGAGCTGGTCGCCCTCCTGACGACCGGCGGTCACATGAGCCTCGGCGACCCCACGGGCGGACGCCTGGCCGTCGGCGCCCCGGCCGACCTGGTCGCCGTCCGCACCGACACACCGCGGACAGCCGGAGCCGACCCCGCCCAGCTGGTCCTGGTCGCGGGCAGCGCCGACGTCGACACCGTCGTGGTCGGCGGCGTCGTGCGGGTCGAGGGCGGTAGGCACGTGCTCGGAGACGTCGGGGCCATGCTGGGCACGGCGGTCCGCGCCGCGTGGGAGGAGACCCGATGACGTCGCACCTGGTCACCGGCATCGGTGAGCTGACGACGCACGACGACCGCTTCGGCAGGCCCCTGCTCGACGCCGCGCTGGTGTCCGAGGACGGCCGGGTCGCCTGGGTCGGTCCCGCCGCGGACGCCCCCGACGCCGACCGTCGCACCGACCTCGCCGGCGCCGCGGTGGTCCCGGGCTTCGTCGACTCCCACACGCACCTGGTGTTCGGCGGCGACCGGTCGGCCGAGTTCGAGGCCCGCATGGCCGGCACGGTCTACACCGGCGGCGGCATCACGACGACGGTCGCCGCCACCCGGGCGACGTCCGAGGACCGGCTCCGCGCGCGGCTGCGCAGCCTCGTCGACGAGGCCCGCGGCCAGGGCACCACCACCCTGGAGATCAAGAGCGGCTACGGCCTCGACGTCGAGACGGAGGTGCGCCTGCTCCGCCTGGCCGGCGAGGTCACGCCGGAGACGACCTTCCTGGGCGCCCACGTCGTGCCGCCGGGCGTCGACCGGGCCGACTACCTCGCCCTCGTGACGGGGCCGATGCTCGAGGCCTGCGCGCCGCACGCCCGGTGGGCGGACGTGTTCTGCGAGCCGGCCAGCCCACTCGCGTTCGACGGGGACGAGGCCCGCGAGGTGCTGGTCGCCGCACGGGCTGCGGGTCTCGGCCTGCGGGTGCACGCCAACCAGCTCGCGCCAGGCCCGGGCGTCCAGCTCGCCCTCGAGCTCGGTGCCGCGAGCGTCGACCACTGCACGTACCTGTCCAACGCGGACGTCGCGGCCCTCGCCGACTCGCGCACGGTCGCCACCCTGCTGCCCGGTGTGGAGTTCTCCACCCGCTCGCCGTACCCGGACGCGCGGCGCATGCTCGACGCGGGCGTCGAGGTCGCGCTGGCCAGCGACTGCAACCCGGGCACGTGCTACTCGACGTCGATGCCGCTGATGATCGCGCTCGCCGTCCGCGAGATGCGGATGACGGTCGCCGAGGCGGTCCGGGCTGCGACCCTCGGGGGCGCGCACGCCCTGCTCCGCGACGACGTCGGCCACCTGCGGGTCGGCGCCCGCGCGGACCTCGCCGTGCTCGACGCCCCGAGCTACCGGCACCTGGCCTACCGGCCCGGGGTGCCGATCGCCCGGGCGCTGACCGTCTAGGCCCAGGTGGCCCGGCGGTACTGCGGCTGCCAGGCCTCGACGTCCGCCGCACCCAGCTCGTGCGCGGCACGCAGCGGCCAGAACGGGTCGCGCAGGCCTTCGCGGCCCAGCAGGACCGCGTCCGCGGACCCGTCGGCCAGCACGGCCTCCGCCTGCGCCGGATCGGTCAGCAGGCCGACAGCGGCGACAGGCAGACCCGACGTCTCGCGCACCTCGCGCGCCGCGGGCACCTGGTACCCGGGGCCGACGGGGATCGACGCGGGCGCGTTGCCGCCGGTGGACACGTCGACCAGGTCCACCCCGTGTCCGCCGAGCTCCTTGGCCACCTGCGCCACCTCGTCGACGGTGAGCCCGCCCTCGACCCAGTCGGTCGCGGACAGCCGCACGAACAGGGGCTTGTCGTCGGGCCACGCGGCGCGCACGGCGTCGGCGGTCTCCACGAGCAGCCGGGCGCGGTTCTCCAGCGTGCCGCCGTACTCGTCGTCGCGGTCGTTGGACAGCGGCGAGAGGAACTGGTGCAGGAGGTAGCCGTGGGCCGCGTGCAGCTCGACGACGTCGAAGCCGGCGTCGTCGGCCCGGCGCGCGGCGTCGGCGAACGCCGCGGGGATGCGGGCGATCTCGTCGAGGGTCAGCGCGAGCGGCGTCGCGAGGCCCGGGAAGGCGACACCCGACGGGCCGACGGTGGTCCAGCCGCCCTGCTCGGCCGGCACCGAGCCGCGACCGGCGGCGAACGGGGAGAACGTCGACGCCTTGCGGCCCGCGTGCGCCAGCTGCACGCCGATCAGCGTCCCCCGCTCGTGCACGAAGTCGGTGATCCGGCGCCACTCGGCGACGTGCAGGTCGTGCCACAGCCCGGTGTCCTCCGGGGAGATCCGACCCTCGGGCACCACCGCGGTCGCCTCGGCGATCAGCAGCCCGAACCCGCCCGAGGCCCGCGAGCCCAGGTGGACCAGGTGCCAGTCGTTGGGGCTTCCGTCGACGGCCGAGTACTGGCACATCGGCGCCAGCCAGGCACGGTTGGCGAACGTGGTCCCCCGGAGGGTGAGCGGCGAGAAGAGAAGGGTCACGTGCGGTCGCAACCGACGACGGCCGCCCTCGATTCCCCCGGGCCCTAGGACCCCCATCACGTCGACGCCGTCGCGCGACCATGGACGGGTGCTGAGCATCCCCGACGCGGTCGACGCCCAGGCGGTCGCCGCCCACCACAAGGTCGATCTGATGGCGACGCCGGGGGTGTACCTCGTGCGCACCATGCTGGCCGGCGCCTACATCGGCATCGGCGTCCTCATCATGGCCACCGCGGGCGGTCCGCTGTTCGTGGCGCAGTCCCCGTTCACCCCGCTCGTGCAGGGCCTGGTGTTCGGCGTCGCCCTCACCGTCGTGGTGGTCGCCGGGGGCGAGCTGGCGACCTCGGCCATGATGATCCTCACGCAGGGGGCGATCCGGGGCGCGATCAGCTGGGGACGGGCCGCCGTGATCCTGCTGGCGTGCATGGGCGGCAACCTGCTGGGCGCCATGGCCTTCGCGTTCCTCGTGCACGTCTCCGGCGTCCTGGCACCCGGCACGGCCGGCGGCGCGGTCCTGGCGAGCATGGTCGAGCACAAGGCCCACGAGACGTCGGTGCAGCTGCTGGTCCGCGGGATCCTCTGCAACGTGATGGTCTGCCTGGCCATCTGGTGCGCGGCGCGCTTGCGCAGCGAGGGCGCGCGGATCGCGGTGATCTTCGCGTGCGTCATGGTGTTCATCACGTCCGGCTTCGAGCACGTGGTCGCCAACATGACCACGTTCTCGCTCGGCCTGTACGGCAGCCTGCCGGGTGCGACCGTCGCCGAGATGGCCCGGAACATCGCCCTCGTGGGCCTCGGCAACCTGATCGGCGGCGGGATCCTGGTCGGGGCCGCGTACGCCTACGGCAGCCGTCCGCGACCGTCCCTCGAGCAGCCCGGATCGTCCGACTCGGGCGCGCTGCACGGCGACCGGGAGCCGCTGGCAATACGGTGACTCGAACAGCGGCGCCGCCCGACGCCGCCCGAGTGGCCAGCTTCGAGGAGCACGCATGAGCACCTCCGACCCGCACCGCCCCGGCGGCGCGACCGACCGTCCCGACGAGACGGACACCTCGATCGAGCAGACGACGCCGGGCGCCGACGACGCCCCGGCCCACGAGGTCGCGCCGACCGTCGAGACCCTGGACCCGCCGGCCCCGACCGAGCCCGAGCCCGACGCGCGGGCAGCCGAGCCGGTCACCGGACCGGCCACCGAGCCGGTCACCGAACCGGTCGCCGGGACCCCCGGGGCCGAGCTGCCTGCGACCACCGGGACCCTTCCCGCCGCGGCACGCACCTCCTCGGAGGCGAGCCTGGACACCGGCCGGCACGCGGTCGTCCGCCCGGCACCCACGCCGCCCGACGAGCCCGCCCCGGACCCGGTCGTCGCCTCGGCCACGCAGCCCGTCGAGCCCCCGTCGAGCCC
>NZ_JBFUHU010000040.1:0-16540 GCF_056402235.1 Cellulomonas sp. P4_B5_2 | reverse complement strand
CTCGTGATCCCTCCCGGCCGCGGTCGTTCCGGCTCGGAACACGGGTGGAGCGTCCGTTCGGGTGAAACCCAGAGAATTCCCCGTCGAGTGCTCAACCTGCTCGACCTCGACGCCGATCCAGCAGCGTATGACTGAACCGCCTCGTCGAAGATGGCGTCGCGGGATGGAAATGACAACTCGACCGCAACTCACACCTGGAGCACAGCATGATTGCTCGCATGCAGAAGTCCATCGACGAGAAGGACAAGGGCTTCACCCTTATCGAGCTCCTCGTCGTCATGATCATCATCGGCATCCTCGCCGCGATCGCGATCCCGGTCTTCCTGAGCCAGCGCCAGAAGGCCCGCGACACGTCGACGAAGGCCGACATCTCCACGATCGGCAAGGAGATCGCGACCTTCTTCATCGACGGCACCGTTGCGCCCTCGGTCTCGCAGGCGGCCATCGGCGGCGACGTCACGGCGGCCGGCTCCACCATCCGCGTGAGCACCGGCACGGACGTGACGGACTCGACCGCCACGAGCATCGTGAGCGACACCGCGTGGTGCGTCCAGGCCACGAACGCTGACGGCAAGCAGAAGGTCTACAGCTACTCGGCCGACAAGGGCCTGCGCCCCGGCGGTTGCACCGCTGCGACCAACTCCTGATCGACCTGCTGCCGGGTGGATGTCTGACCATCGGTCAGGGATCGGGGGCCCCCCCCCGCGGGGGCCCCCCCCACTGCATTGCCCCGCGGCGCGATCCGCCCAGCTGCACCCCCGTTCTCGGAGAGGTACGCACGTGGTCAAGGTGTTCAGGGAGCGCACGTCCCGGAGGGACGACGGCTTCTCGCTGATCGAGGTCGTCATCGCCATGGTCGTCCTGGGCACGATGGCGGTCGCGGTGATCGGCGTGATCATGAACACGCAGGCGCTCGGCGTGACCAACCGGTCTCGAGTCGCGGCGGCGAACCTGGCGGCTCGCGAGGTGGACATCCTGCGCGAGGAGTTCTCCCGGACGGCCGACGCGCCGATGAACATCGCCAACCAGGGCACCGTCACCAACCCGCACCCGCTCGCCGGCGGCACCGCCGGGCAGCCGCTGCGCGTCGACGGCAAGGCGTACACCGTGCAGCGCAGCGTCGCGTGGAACATCACGGGCGAGGGGGCTTCGGCGTGTTCCGGGGGAGTGGGCGTCAAGTACCCGACCCTCCGCGTGACCGTCTCGGTGACGTGGTCGTCGATGGGGACGACGGAGCCCGTCGTCTCGCGTTCGTCGTTCGCGCCGCGCAAGGACGACAAGGTTCTCGGCTTCAACGGCTACGTCGCGGTGAAGGTCTCCGATGCCACCGGCGGCGCGAGCGTCGGGCGGACGGTCGTCGTGTCCTCGGCAGCCGAGACGCGATCCGGTGTCACCGACTCGTCCGGGTGCGCCGTCGTGCAGGTGAACCCGGCGCTCACCGGGAGCTCCTACTCCGCACGCGTCGCCGACGCGAACTTCGTCGACATGTCGAGCACGAGCGGGCCGACCAAGATCGTCGGGGTCGTCGCACGCGGGCAGCTCAACAACACCACGACCTTCACCGTGGCTCAGGCGGCGACCCTCACGCTGCGGTTCGTCACCGCCGCGGGTGCCCCCGCGACGCCGGCCGAGGTCGCGGGCGGGCAGGTGTCGGTCACGGCGGCCGAGTTCGCCGGCGCGAGCGGGACCAAGCTGATCCCGGTGACGGGCACGACCATGGTGGTCACCGGCCTGTGGCCGACGCAGTACACGGCTTTCTGGGGCAGCACGCCCTCGGGGGATCCGAACACCCCGGTGGTGATCCCTGCGGGCGGCTCGGGGACCATCGACGTCAAGCTCCCGGCGGTGACCCCGTGACCGCCCTCCGCCCGGTGCGCCGGGACCAGCGGGGGTCGTCCCTCGCGGAGCTGCTGGTCACGATGATGATCCTCTCCGTGGTCATCATCGCGACGGCGACGTTGACCATCGGGTTCCAGCGGACCAACGGGCAGAACATCACCCGGCAGCAGCAGGTGGACGTCGCACGGTCCGCCAGCGAGCGGCTCAGCAAGGTCGTCCGCACCGCGGTCAAGCCCAGTCAGCTGATCGACTGCGTGACCTCAGCGTGCGACGACATCACGGCGTTCATCTCCGCGTCCGGAAGCGGGATGCAGTTCTACGCGAACCTCGACAACGGTGGGAACTCGATCGGCGCGAGCAAGGTGTCCTATGCGGTCGCGACGACCGGTGCGGACGCCGGCGTCCTCATCGAGAAGATCCAGATCCCCGACCACGACGCGGCGGGCAAGCCTGTCCTGACGTCGACCGGGTACACCTACTGCAACGCGGAGCTGGCGAGCGCTCCCGCGTCGTGCAAGGCGAACCTCAAGGTCCGCCGGGTGGCCACCGGGGTGATCACGTCGCCGACGCCCCTGTTCTCGTACTTCGACGACCTCGGACAGCCCATGCCTGTCGCGCCCGGCGCCGCGCTGACCGTCGACCAGATCAGCAAGGTGCTCGCGATCGAGCTCAACGTCAAGGTCGAGCTCAAGACCGCGTCGGCGGTCAAGCCGACCACGTACATCCAGCGCGTCCTGCTGCCGAACTCACAAGCGGTCCTACGTCCCGGAGATGAGTCCACGCCATGACGGATCAGACGCCTTCCCGCCGCCGGAGCCTGCTGCGTGCGCAGCGCTCGGACGCAGGCGCAGCCATCGTGCTCGTCATCGGCTCGATGCTGGTCCTCGCCATGCTGGCGCTGACCGCGCTGTCGTTCTCGCTGTCCGGGACGAAGTTCGCGCGGTTCGACCAGGACTACACCGGTGCCATGGCCGCCGCCCAGTCCGGGGTCGAGGACTTCATCAGCCGGATGAACCGCGAGGACGTCTACGGCTACACGCCCGACTGCAGCAACCCGGCGTGGAAGGGCCCCATGCCCACGGCGAGCAACTCGTGCTCGTGGTCGCCGACCACGGCGCCCGGGTGGCAGGTCGTCGAGGCGGGGCAGACCGGCCCGAAGGCGGCCGCCTTCCACTACTCGGTCGACTCGAGCAAGCAAGGAGTCGGCATCTACCAGCTCTACGTCACCGGGCGGGTGAACAACCGCTACCGGACGATCGACGTGACGGTGGGCAAGGGCGGCTCGACGGACTACGTGTACTACACCGACTTCGAGTCCGCCGACCCGGCGAACGTCCAGGCCTACGACCCCAGCGGGACGACCAAGGTGGTCTGCGGCAAGGACGGCTCCACCAACGCGTCGTACTGGCACTCGTCCGCCGCGACCGACGGCAAGCCCTCACGCTCGGGCAAGGGGTGCGTGGAGATCCAGTTCGTCGGTGGCGACGAGCTGGACGGCGAGGTCATGACGAACGACACGATCTACGCGAACCTGCGAGGCGGGAAGAAGGCGCTGTTCAAGAAGCAGGTGTGGACCGCGGACCAGGACTGCAAGACCGCGACGGCGGCCGCCAGCACCTGGGAGGCGGCCTGCCTGCGCTCGGGCAGCGTCGCCGACTTCAACGGCATCCAGCCGAAGGCCCACGACCCCCTGTACCTCGAGGACTCGTCAGCCGCCTTCGCGAGCGTGCCCGGCTGCCACTACTTCGGTTCCACCCGGATCAAGTTCACCGCCGACGGCAAGATGACGGTCTGGAACAAGACCTCCGTCAACGGCAACCAGGCGCCGCTCGCGGTCCCCATCCCCGGCGGCGCGACCCCGTCCTGCGGCGACCTCATCTCGTTGAACAGCGACGCCGGCGCCACGGTGGCGGTGCCGAACGAGATGGCGGTGTACGTGGCCGCCTCCGCGAGCCTGACCGCTCAGCGCCAGTGCTACGCCCAGGAGCTCGGCGGGGGGACGTCATCGTCCGACCGCCTGCCGCTGGGCACCTACAACGGGACCCCGCCCGCCACCAAGGACAGCACCTACACGGCCGACGCCAACATGCTCGAGGTCACCAAGTACTGCGGCCAGGGCAACCTCTACGCCGAGGGCGTCCTCAAGGGCCGGGTGACGCTCGCCGCCGCCCAGTCGATCATCATGACCGGCGACCTCGTCATGGCGGGCGGGACCGGCACCGGCAGCACCGACATGCTCGGCCTCGTCGCCACCAACGCCGTCGAGGTGTTCCACCCGCGGGTGGGCACCGTGAAGTCGATCGGCAAGTGCACGAAGACGGACCCCGTGGACGGCAGCTGCACGAAGTACAGCACCACGCAGTTCGAGTGGACGACGAAGGTGACGGGTGAGGCCGACGTCGCAGGATGGCCGCGGCGGTACAAGGAGCCGTCGGCGTCGGTGTACACGCCGGTCGACGGCATCCAGATCGCGGGGTCGATCCAGACGCTGCAGCACTCGTTCCTCGTGCAGAAGTACGACGTCGGCGGAGACGCCGGCACGCTCCTGGTCGTCGGTTCCATCGCGCAGAGATGGCGCGGGATCGTCGGCGAGACGGTCAGCGGCGTCTTCAACGGCTACCTGAAGCTGTACAAGTACGACACCCGCCTCCAGTACTCGACGCCTCCGTACTTCCCCAAGTGGGCGAACGCCAAGTACACGCTGCGCTACAGCGGCGAGGTGACCACCCCGCCGGCGGTCAAGAGCTGAGTTGTCGGAGCAGTTTCGCGCTCCAGGCTCAAGTTACGCGGCAGATGTGCCGTTCAGGGCGTAGGAGCAGGYACGTGCACCGCTCTCACACCTTGGTGTGCATCGACGAGGGTGGCGGGAAGGCAGGTCTGCAGTGAGAGAACGCATTCGCGGTCGAGTGGTTGCGGCGCACACGGACGACGGCTTCACGCTCATCGAGGTCATCGTGGCGATGTTCGTGACCGTGACGGTGATGCTCTCCTTGTCGTACTCCGTCATCTCCAGCCTGAAGACGATCCAGCAGGCACGCCAGCGCCAGACGGCGACAGCGCTCGCGACCCAGCAGCTCGAGCGCCTGCGCGCTCTCCCGTACGACATGGTGACGCAGCCCAACGCGACCATGACCGTCAAGGCCGGACTGTCCTACGTCTCGGCCGTCGCGGGCACCACCACGTTCACGCCGTCTGCGCAGCTCCTTCCGTCCGTCGCCGAGCCGCTCGTGGTCAACACGGTCTCCGGCCAGTGGACCGACGAGTCGATCAACGGCGTGACGTACCGGGTGCAGACCTACGTCACCAAGTCGGCACCCACGTCCTCAGGCTCGCAGGCCTTCAACCTCACGGCGATCGTGAAGTGGAAGAGCTCGGTGATCCCCGCGGGGCGGGAGACGGTGCTGCGCTCGACCACGTTCTCTCCCGCCGGCTGCCTGTCGACGGCCACCAGCCCCTTCGCCGCTCCGTGCCAGGCCTACTTCACGGTGCGCGCCGGGGAGGCGCTGAGCGGCGTGACCGTGACCGACCCGGTCGACTCGGCCATGCTCATGCAGGGCCTGGACGCGTCGAAGCTCCAGCTCGACTTCGCGAACACCTCGACGAACTTCCTCGTCGAGCAGACCGCCAACGGGACCGCGGGCGCCGCGACCTCCGGGGCGTCGAAGGTGGGGTCCACCACGATCGAGACCGGTGGAGAGTCGGCAGGTGTCGCCGTGGACTCCGACCCGTCCTCCGTCCCGGCCCAGTCGCTCGCGGCCAACACCCCCGCCCACTCGTCCAGCACCCTGACGGCCTCCGGCTCGGCCGGAACGCTGCGGTTGGTCCCGTCCACCGCCGACTCGGGCTCGGCGCGGGCGGCCATCTTCGCCGMCACCGCGACGTGCGTCGGTGCGACCGGCACCTCCTTGTCGACAGGGCCGGCGTCGATGCTGCGGCCGTGCGCGTCATCCACCGTCCAGTCCGCCGGGTCGGCAGCCACGCTCACCTACACCTCGCCCAGCGGCACGGACGTGACGGTGGCCTCCTTCGGCACCGGTGGCGCTCCTTCGCGGGCCGTGGCGGCGATCCTCGGTGCGAACAACACCGGCGCGTGCGCGGCCGGCGGCAACGTCGACTGCGGGCACGCGGCCTCCGCCCGCTCGCTCGGCACGGCAAGCTTCGGCACCTCGGCGTTCGCGTCGGCGCCCGCGGGGTTCGTGCAGAACCAGGGTCTGTGGTCGGTCAGCGGTCTGCAGGAGTACGTCCGCTCGGAGGAGGGCTACGGCGCCGGAGCTCCCGCGTTCACCCGGRCCGGCACGCTCGTCGTCTGGAACGGCACGGGGTACACCACCGTGAACCTCGCGACCTACCAGACGCCCGCGACGGGAAGCGTCCCGGCGTCGGACACGTTCGCCATCCCGCCGACGAGCATCGGGTACGGGGGTGTCACGATCGACTACGAGGGCACCGTGACGGTGCAGCGTCCCAAGGTGACGCGTCTGCCGGCGACGAGGACCGGAGCGCTCTCGACGATCTGCAAGACGGATGCCTGCGAGACGTCGGTCGACGCCTCGGGATCCGTGACCTCGCAGGTGACGGTCACGATCAGCAGCGGAGCCACTGTGCTCACGAAGTTCGCGGTGGTGAGCGACCTCGGTGGTGTCACGGCCGACGCGACGTACAAGGCTGCGGCAAATGCGTGAGCTTCGGCGCCGGTGGCTCGCCTCTCGGGCGCGCCCGAGCACCGACTCGGGGATGACGCTCGCCGAGGTTCTCGTCTCGATGATGGTCTTCTCGATCGCGATGGCCATGATCATGTCGGCCGTCATCGCCGTCATGGGCGTCACCAAGGAGTCGCAGGGGGCGTCCGACGCGGTGTTCGCCACGCGGCAGGCTCTGGCGACCATCGACCGGCAGGTCCGGTCGGGCAACGTGCTGTTCAGTCCGGCGGACGAGGTCGCGTTCGTCTCGACGTGCCAGGACATGGGCACCAACAAGGGCTCGTGCATGCGGATCTTCACACAGTCCAACGGCGCCGAGAAGTGCGTGCAGTGGCAGATGGCGGCCGACGGCACGGGCACGTACCAGCTGCAGATGCGTAGCTGGGAGACCACCTGGCAGACCGGCGGGACGGTGACCGGCTGGGGCGTCGTCGCACGCGGCTTGACGATGGCTCAGGCGCCGTTCGAGCTCGATGTCGGCGCGGGGAACATCTACGGCGAGCGGTTGCTCAAGGTGCACCTCGTGGCACGGAATGCCGAGTCCGGCCGCGACGTCGCCGTCGATGCGTCGATATCGGGTCGCAACACCAGCTATGGCTACACGGGCAGCCAGTGCGTCCCGGTCCCGCCGGCATGATCCAGACGGAAGGCGTGAAGACGATGATGCGTAGGTTCCTCCCTCGGCGCGACGACGACGGCGTCGCGCTCGTCGCCGCCATGGCGGTCGTGATGCTGGTCGGGATTCTCGTGGTGGTGTCCATCAAGATCGCGATCGCGGAGTCGACAGCGACAGGGCGGGACCGCCAGCGGTCGTCGGCCGTGTCCGTCGCAGAGTCGCAGGTCGACACGATCATGGCGCAGATCCAGTCGTCGGCACCGGCGGCGTTGACGTCGTTCTGCGGCACGCTCGCGGGTTCAGCGGACGTCGCGCGCGACGACTTCGGCGTCTCCTCGACGGTCACCTACTACAAGGCCGACGGCGTGACTGCGGTGCCGTGCGCCTCGATCCCCACCACGCAGGTGGCCTACGCGAAGATCCGCACGGCCGCGACATCAGACTCGCTCGCCGGCACGTCAGCGGCGAAGCGTTCCGTCGAGAGCCTCGTACGACTCACGCCGGCCTACGGCAACGACCTCGACAAGGCCATCTTCTCGAACTCCAACCTGACGATGTCGAACAAGACGGTGCTCACCAGCGCCTCCGGCACCCCCGACGCCGACGTGTACACCAACGGCGACTTCTACTGCCGGAACAACCAGGAGTTCCACGGGTCGATCTACGCCCAGGGCTCCGTCTACCTCGAGTCGCAGTGCACGGTCTCGGTCGACGTCTGGGCCAAGGGCAAGGTCCAGATCACCAACCCGTCGGCATCGGTCGGCGGGCGGGTGCTCTCGTCGACGAGCACGGTCAGCCTCGACAAGGCGGCGCTCGGCCAGCAGGCCCGCGCGAAGGGCGCCGTCTCGGGACAGGTGTGCGGGACCGCCGGCAAGTGCTTCTCGAACGTCGCGGTGGACGCACCCCCGACCGTCGCGTTCCCTGAGCTCGTGTGGGACGCCGCGACGCAGGCGCAGTGGGCTGCCCACGGGTACACCAACGTCGTGACGTTCCCGCAGGGCATCTACACGTGCGGCCTGTACGGCGGGACCGACAAGGTCACCGGCCCGGACGGCAAGGCGGTCAACCTCAACGGCAAGGCCGACGGGGTCGGGATGTGGCTCTACGCCAACTCCTACAAGCTCACCGGTCCGACGATCGTCATCAACACCTGCCCGACGAGCAAGATCATCCTGCAGGGCGTCGGGATCCTGATGAAGGACAACCTCCTGCTCGTCTCCCGTGCAGGCATCCAGTTCACCAACAACTCGCAGATCACCTCGGTGGCCGGCACTGCGACCGCCGCCGACCCGAACCTGCTCTACTTCATCCAGCCGGCGTCGTACTACGGAACGACGACGACCTGCTCGGGGGAGGGCATCTCCCTCGACAACCAGGTCTCGGTGGACAGCACGGTGAACACGCTGCTGTACTCGCCGTGCGCGATCCGCAAGGCGAACCAGTCGACGATCGTCGGCCAGGTCTACTCGGGATCGACCCTCTCGGTCGACAACCAGCTCGACATGGCGTACGTGCCGCTGCCCGTCTGGGGTGGCATCGCGTCACAGGCCTCGATCGACTCCTACTCCATCGAGATCCTCTACAAGCGCGAGTCCGCGTGACGGCCGCCGGAACGGGAGCGACGACGCGGTGACCGTGGTACCTGACGACGTCCTGAACGTCGCCCTCGTCCTCGCGGTCGGTGTGATCGGCCTCCTGATCGGCTCGTTCCTCAACGTCGTCGTCTGGCGCGTGCCGCGGGGGGAGTCGGTGGTGAACCCGCCGAGCGCCTGCCCGCGGTGCGGCCACACCATCCGGGCGCGCGACAACGTGCCCGTGCTCTCCTGGCTGCTGCTGCGGGGCCGGTGCCGTGACTGCGGCGAACCGATCTCCGCCAGGTACCCGTGGGTCGAGCTCGGGACCGGCGTCCTCTTCGCCCTCACGGCCTGGTTCGCGGGGCCGACGTGGATCCTGCCGGCGCTCCTGTACCTCGCGGCGATCTCGGTCGCGCTGGCGCTGATCGACATCGACACCAAGCGGCTGCCGAACGCCATCGTGCTGCCGGCCTACCCGGTCGCGCTCGTCCTGCTCACCCTCGCGAGCTGGAACCCCGGCGGCGAGTCGGACTGGTCCGCGCTCCTGCGGGCGGTCCTCGGCGGCGCGGTGCTGTACGCGGTCTACTTCGTCACGGTGCTGGTGTACCCCGCGGGCATGGGGTTCGGCGACGTGAAGCTCGCAGGCGTTCTCGGCCTCTACCTCGGCTGGTTCGGCTGGGGCGCGCTCTTCGTCGGGTGGTTCGCCGCCTTCCTGCTGGGCGGTCTGTTCTCCGTCGGGCTGCTCGTGCTCGGCCGCGCCGGCCGCAAGTCCGGCATCCCGTTCGGACCGTGGATGCTGCTCGGCGCCGCCGTCGGCATCGTCGCCGGTCAGCCGCTGTGGGACTGGTACATCGGCGCGCTCTGACGGCCGAGATTGCACCGAGCGATTGCGGCACAAGGCCTCAAGTCGCGACCCGCGCCACCCGATAGGACGAATGAACTCATTCGGCCGTGGGAAGGACTCTCGTGGGTACCACACGCGTTATCGGGCTGGACATCGGCTCGTCGTGCGTCCGGGCTGCGGAGCTCGAGTTCGGGAACGGCGGCCCGACGGGCAAGACGCCCCCGATGCTTGTGCGCTTCGGCCAGGTCGCCCTGCCTCTCGGCGCAGTCCGGGACGGCGAGGTCGTCCAGCCCGAGACCGTCTCCAGCGCGCTGCGGCAGCTGTGGTCGCAGGCCAAGTTCGAGTCCAAGGACGTGGTCATCGGCGTCGGCAACCAGCGTGTCGTCGTGCGCGAGCTCGACCTTCCCTGGATGCCGCTGGCCCAGCTGAAGGCGTCGCTGCCGTTCCAGGTGAGCGAGCTGCTGCCCATGTCGACGGACGACGCCCTGCTCGACTACTTCCCGACGGCCGAGTACGACGGCCCCCAGGGCCGCACGGTGCACGGCATGCTCGTCGCGGCGCAGCGGGACACCGTCAACGCGAACGTCATCGCGGTCGAAGGGGCCGGCCTGCGGCCGCGCATGGTCGACCTCAACGCCTTCGCCCTCCACCGCGCCCTCGCGCGCGGTGAGCTCGCACGGGCGACCGCGGCGTTCGTCGACATCGGCGCGACGATCACCACGGTCGTCATCTCGGCGCAGGGATCTCCCCGCCTCGTCCGGTCGCTGCCCACAGGCGGCCAGAACGTCACCGCCGCCGTCGCCACCGCGTTGGGCATCGCCGCAGCCGAGGCCGAGGCCGTCAAGCGCGAGGTCGGCATCGGCTACGCGGTCGGTCCCGAGCGGGCCGACGCGGCGGAGGCCATCAGCACCGTGGTCCGTGCGCTGGTCGAGTCGGTGCGCAACACGTTCGTCTACTACTCGAGCAACAACCCCGGTGCCGGCATCGACATGTGCGTGCTCACCGGCGGTGGATCCCACCTCCCCGGCCTCGGGCAGTACCTGTCGAGCGCGAGCCGGCTGCCGGTCACCCTCGGTGACCCGCTCGCCGGCCTCCGCTCCGCGAAGACCGTGCAGCGCGACGCGCTGAACGGACATGAGTCGTTCATCGCCCTCCCCGTCGGACTRGCCTACGGAGTTGCCGCATGACCACGCTTCTGGAACGACCGAAGGGCCGGCCGAGCGCCGGCACGGCGCTGAGCGGGACGCTCCCGCAGGTCAACCTGCTGCCGCCGGAGATCCGGGCTGCCCGTGGGTTGCGCGCCACGAAGCGCTGGCTGGTGATGAGCCTCGTCCTGGTCGTCGTCCTGTGCATCGGCGCGTTCGGGCTGGCTCTCATCTCGGGCGCTCAGGCAGCGACCGAGCTCGCGGAGGCGCAGGCAGAGACCACGCGGCTCCAGGAGGCGCAGGCGCAGTACGCCGAGGTCCCCGTGGTCCTGGCTGCACTCGACGGCGCGACGAGTGCACGTGCGACCGGCATGGCGACCGATGTGCAGTGGAAGTCGTACATCGACGCCATCGCCGCGGTGCTGCCCGCGAACGTCAGCTTCGACACCCTCACGGTGAACGTCGCGACACCCATGACCGGGGCACCGGCGCCGACCGACCCCCTGCAGCAGCCCAGCGTCGGACAGATCCAGTTCACCGCGCGGACGTCGACCATGCCGGACGTGTCCGCATGGATCGACGCCCTGAACTCCGTGCCCGGCCTGGGTGACGCGTGGGCCTCCTCGGCCACCATCACCGAGGACGAGTCCGGGATCTACTACACCGTCGCTTCGACGGTCCAGGTGAAGGACACGGCGTACTCGCACCGGTTCGACGCCATCGAGGGGGAGGGCTGACATGGCCGGCGCGAAGAAGAGCACCTGGATCGGCGGCACCGTGTTCGTCGGCGTCGTCATCGCCGCCGCGGCGTGGTTCCTTGCAGTCTCCCCGACCATGTCGGCGGCATCCGAGCTGCGCGACCAGGCCGAGCAGACGCGTGAGCAGAACGCGTTGACCGAGATGAAGGTGGCCAAGCTCAAGGCCGACTTCGAGAAGCTCCCGGAGTACAAGGCCCAGCTGGCAGTGCTGCAGCAGCAGGTCCCGACGAGCGCGATGCTCTCGGACTACCTGCGTCAGCTCGATCAGGTCGCGGCCGCTCATTCGGTGAYCATCACGACGATCACGCCGTCGACGCCGCAGGCAGTGTCCGTGGCCGCACCGGTCGTCGTCGCCCCCGCCCCCGCCGAGACGCCYGCGGCCGAGGGCGAGTCGTCCTCGACGGACGGGACGGCGCCGGTCGTCGATCCCGCTGCGGTGCCCACGACACAGGGCGGCGTTCCGGCAGGGTTCACCTCGATCCCGATCGCGCTGACCGTCGTCGGCACCTACGAGAACACGAACGCCTTCCTCTACGACCTGCAGAACGTCACGACGCGGCTCTTCCTCGTCAGTGCGTTGGCAGGCACGTCGCAGGACGAGGCCGAGGCGTCCGCCGGGAAGCCGGCGACGGCGGTCGGCGACCAGGAGCTGGTCATCACCGGCTTCACGTACGTCCTGCCCGACGCCCTCGGGGTTCCCGCCCCGGTCGACCCGAACGCCGCTCCGCCGGCGCTCCCGGGTGCGGTCCCGGGCAAGAACCCGCTGGTCCCGATCGCCGGTCGCTAACCGACGTCGCACTCACGGTCCACCCTCCGGGCGTCAGCCCGGGGGGTGGACCGCGTCATGGGAGGATCCGTCCATGCTGCGTTGGTTGACCTCCGGTGAGTCCCATGGTCCGGCGCTCGTCGGCATCCTCGAGGGCCTCCCGGCGGACGTCGAGGTGCAGAGCTCCGACATCCAGGAGGCGCTCGCCCGGCGGCGGCTCGGGTACGGCCGCGGTGCGCGGATGAAGTTCGAGCAGGACGAGGTGCGGTTGCTCGGCGGGGTGCGGCACGGTCGTACGCAGGGCGGTCCGATCGCGATCGAGATCGGGAACACCGAGTGGCCCAAGTGGGTCGACGTCATGTCGTCGGACCCGGTGGCAGACCCCGACGTGCTGCTCCGGGCGCGAAATGCACCGCTCACCCGGCCTCGACCCGGGCACGCGGACCTGGTCGGCATGCGCAAGTACGGTTTCGACGACGCGCGGCCCGTGCTCGAGCGCGCCAGTGCCCGGGAGACGGCCACCCGCGTCGCGCTCGGCACCGTCGCGGCGCGGTTCCTCGAGCAGGCWGCCGGTGTGCGGCTGGTGTCGCACGTCGTGAGCATCGGACCCGTGTTCGCGCCGGACGACGCCGCACTTCCGACGCCGGACGACGCCGCGGCGCTCGACGCCGACCCGGTGCGCTGCTTCGACCCGGCGGCCTCGGCCGCGATGGTCGCGGAGATCGACGAGTGCCACAAGGACGGCGACACGCTCGGCGGCGTCGTCGAGGTGCTCGCGTACGGACTGCCGTCCGGCCTCGGCTCCTACGTGCACTCCGACCGCCGCCTCGACGGGCTGCTGGCGGCCGCGCTCATGGGCATCCAGGCCATCAAGGGCGTCGAGGTCGGTGACGGTTTCCGCACCGCGGCGCGGCGCGGGTCGCAGGCGCACGACGAGATCGAGCGGGACGCCTCCGGGCGGATCGTGCGCCGGACCAACCGCGCCGGCGGTCTCGAGGGCGGGATGACCAACGGCGAGATCCTCCGGGTGCGTGCCGCGATGAAGCCGATCTCCACGGTGCCGCGTGCGCTCGACACGGTCGACACCGCGACGGGTGAGGCCGCCAAGGCCCAGCACCAGCGCTCGGACGTCTGCGCGGTCCCGCCGGCCGCGGTCGTCGCCGAGGCGATGGTCGCCCTCGTGCTGGCCGACGCGCTGCTCGCCAAGACGGGCGGCGACTCCGTCGCGGAGGTCCGCCGGAACCTCGAGGCGTATGTCGCGTCGATCCCGGACCTGCTCGCGTGAGCCCGGCGCCGGGCCCGCACATCGTCCTCGTCGGACCTCCCGGGTCCGGCAAGTCCACGGTCGCGCTCGCCCTCGGGGAGCGGTGGCAGCTGGCCGTGCGGGACACGGACTCCGACGTCGAGGCGACGGCGGGGAAGTCGATCGCCGAGATCTTCGTGGAGGACGGCGAGCCCGTGTTCCGCGGGCTGGAGCGGGACGCGGTCCGGGACGCGCTCGCCGAGCACGACGGCGTCCTGGCGCTCGGCGGCGGGGCGGTCCTGGACGAGACCACCCAGGAGCTGCTGACCGCGTACGCGGCGGGCGGGGGAGTGATCGTGTTCCTCGACGTGACGCTGGCCCATGCCGCGCCCCGCGTGGGCTTCAACCAGTCGCGGCCGCTGCTGCTGGGCAACCCGCGGGCGCAGTGGCAGGCACTCATGGAGGCACGGAGGCCCGTGTACGAGCGCCTGGCCACCGTCCGCGTACTGACGGACGGCCAGCGGCCCGCCGACGTCGCGGAGCTGATCGAACAGGAGCTCGCGGTCCTGCGCCGCGGCGAGGGGAGCACGTCATGACCGAGTCGCGGACCGTCCGCGTGTCCGGGGACCAGCCGTACGACGTCGTGATCGGCAGGAACCTGCTCGGTGCACTCCCCGACCTGGTAGGGCCGGGAGTCCGCCGGGTCCTGGTGGTGCACCCGGCGGCGCTGGCGACGACCGCCGACGCCGTCCGGGAGGACCTGCGGGCGCACGGGTACGAGGCGTTCATCGCCGAGGTGCCGGACGCGGAGGAGGCCAAGACGGCCCAGGTGGCAGCGTTCCTGTGGCAGGTGCTCGGGCAGGCGGACTTCACACGCACCGACGCGATCGTGGCGGTGGGCGGGGGCGCGACGACGGACCTCGGCGGGTTCGTCGCCGCGACGTGGCTGCGTGGCATCCGTGTGGTCCACGTGCCCACCACGCTGCTCGCGATGGTCGACGCCGCCGTCGGGGGCAAGACGGGGATCAACACCGCGGAGGGCAAGAATCTCGTCGGCGCGTTCCACCCACCCGCCGGGGTGCTCTGCGACCTCGCCGCGCTGGAGTCCATGTCGAAGCACGACTTCGTCGCCGGGCTGGCCGAGGTGGTCAAGTGCGGCTTCATCGCGGACCCGCGCATCCTCGAGCTCGTCGAGGCGCACACCGACGTCCTCACCGATCCCGTGTCGGCGGCGTCGTCGCCCGTGCTGCTCGAGCTCGTCGAGCGCGCGGTGGCGGTCAAGGCCCGGGTGGTGGGGGAGGACCTGCGCGAGGGCGGGCTGCGCGAGATCCTCAACTACGGGCACACGTTCGCCCACGCGATCGAGCACGTCGAGCGCTTCCAGTGGCGGCACGGCGCGGCTGTCTCGGTGGGCATGGTCTACGTCGCCGAGCTCGCGCGGCTGGCCGGGCGGCTCCCCGACGAGGTCGTCGACCGGCACCGCGCGATCCTCACCTCGCTCGGGCTGCCTGTCACCTACCGCGGGGACCGCTGGGACCGGCTCCTCGCCGCCATGCGACGGGACAAGAAGACCCGCGGGGACCTGCTGCGGTTCGTCGTGCTGGAGGACATCGGCAAGCCCGTGCGCCTCGAGGGCCCCGATCCCACGCTCCTGGCCGCGGCGTACGCCGAGCTGAGCGAGGGCGCCCCGGCGCCGTCGCGAGCGATCTCCCTCTGACCAGCACGACCGTCACCTAGGCTTCCCGGCATGACGCGCGTGCTGGTGCTCAACGGTCCCAACCTCGGTCGGCTGGGGGTGCGGGAGCCCGAGGTGTACGGCTCGGCGACGCACGCAGACCTGGTGGTGTCCGTCTCCGGCTGGGCCGACGAGCTCGGCCTCGAGGTCGAGGTGCGCCAGACCGACGACGAGTCCGTGCTGGTCGGCTGGCTGCACGAGGCCGTCGACGCGCGCGCCCACGTGGCGCTCAACCCGGCGGCGTTCACGCACTACTCCTACGCCTTGCGGGACGCCGCCGCGCAGGTCACGCACGCGGGGCTCGTGCTGGTCGAGGTGCACCTGTCCAACCCGTACGCGCGCGAGTCGTTCCGGCACGTCTCGGTGATCGGACCGATCGCCACGGGCACGGTCGCCGGCTTCGGCGTGCTCGGCTACCGCCTCGCGCTGGAGGTCGTCGCCGCCCGGGTGTGACGGTGGGCAGGTCGCCGCACGGTACGATGGTCGGCGGTCTGCGGCCGGGGAGGCCGCGCACGCCCTGCAGGGGCCGCGCCTCCGGCGGACCGCACAGAACTCACTCGACAGGAAGCGACGATCGTGGCGACCACCAACGACCTCAAGAACGGCACCGTGCTGAAGATCGACGGCCAGCTGTGGACCGTGATCGAGTTCCAGCACGTCAAGCCCGGCAAGGGTGGCGCCTTCGTCCGCACCAAGCTGAAGAACGTCATGTCGGGCAAGGTCGTCGACCGGACGTTCAACGCCGGCCTGAAGGTCGAGACGGCGAACGTCGACAAGCGCGACATGCAGTACCTGTACAAGGACGGCACGGACTTCGTGTTCATGGACACGGACACGTACGACCAGATCCACATCCCCGAGGTCACGGTCGGCGACGTCTCGCACTTCCTCCTCGAGAACCAGAACGCGATGGTGGCGACGAACGAGGGCGTGCCGCTGTACGTCGAGCTCCCGCCGTCGGTGATCCTCGAGGTCACCTACACCGAGCCCGGCCTGCAGGGCGACCGCTCGTCGGCCGGCACCAAGCCCGCGACGCTGGAGACCGGCTACGAGATCCAGGTGCCGCTGTTCCTCGAGGCGAACACGAAGGTCAAGGTGGACACCCGTGACGGGAGCTACCTGGGCCGCGTGAGCGACTGAGGTGGGAGCTCGCACCAAGGCCCGTAAGCGGGCCCTCGACGTCCTCTTCGAGGCCGACCAGCGCGGCATCGACCCCGTGAGCCTGCTCGCGGACCGCATCGCGCACCCCGGCACGGAGGCCTCGCTGCCGCAGTACTCGGTGGACGTGGTCGAGGGCGTGATCGCCGAGCAGGACCGGAT
>NZ_JBFUHU010000039.1:0-17284 GCF_056402235.1 Cellulomonas sp. P4_B5_2 | reverse complement strand
CTCCATCACGTCGAGCTCGACCTCCTCGAGCTCGGCCTGCCGCCGCCCCAGCGTGCCCAGCTCGCTCTGCAGCGCCTGCAGGTCCTTCGGGCTGCCCTGCCCGGAGTCCAGCCGCGACTGGTCCCGCGCCGCGCGCACGCGCACCTGCTCGACGTCGGCCTCGGCCTTGCGCAGCTCGCGCCGCAGGTCGCTCACCGCGGTCTGGGACGTGACCAGCGCAGTGTGCAGGTCCGTGACCTGCGAGTCGAGCTCGACCAGCCGCGCCAGCTCCGGCAGCGTCCGCTTCTTGTGGGCGATCTGGTCCAGGCGGGTGTCGAGAGCCTGGACGTCGAGCAGTCGGCGCTGGTCCGCTGCGGGGGCAGTCGTCACGGGTGTCCTTCCGGCGGTTCACGAAATGCAAGGGCTTCAGGCGCTTCCGGGCTCGCGACGCGACCCGTCCACGGGTCGGTGCTCACCGTGCTGACGCGGGTCTCCACCGTAGTGCCCGCGGCGGCGGCATCGATCTCCAGCGAGCGCGCCGCGTGCGCGAGCCAGGGCCACTCCGACGCGAAGTGGGCGACGTCGACGAGGTAGGGCCTGGACGATCCGGTGGACGAGCGCTCGCGCTCGGCCCGCTCGCGCAGCTCGGACGTCGGGTGGTGCCGCAAGTCGGCGGTGACGTAGGCGTCCGCACCGGACGCTCGGACGGCGTCGAAGAACGAGTCGCCCGACCCGCCGACGACGGCGACCCGCTCGACCCGTCCGTCGGGGTCGCCCGCGAACCGCACGCCCTGGACGGTCGCCGGCAGCGCGGCCGCGACCGTGGCCGCGAACGCGCGCAGCGTCGTCGGCTCCGCCAGCATCCCGAGGCGGCCGGTGCCGGTCGAGCCGGGCCACGAGGCCAGCTCGAGCACGTCGAACGCGGGCTCCTCGTAGGGGTGCACGTCCCGCATCGCCGCGACGACGGCCGAGCGCAGCCGACGAGGGGCGACCATCTCGACGCGGGCTTCGACCACCTGCGACGCCTGCCCGGCCGACCCGATCGCCGGCGACGCCACGTCGGAGGGGGTGAACGTCCCCTGTCCCGTTGAGGTCCACGCGCACCGCGTGTACTCGCCGATCGCTCCCGCGCCGGCCGCGGCGAGCGCGTCGACCAGGCGCTCCGCATCCGCGACCGGGACGAACACCACGTGCTTGTCGAGCGGCTCGGCAGGTGCGGGATCCAGCGGCACGGTGTCGACGAGCCCCAGGGTGCTCGCGAGCGCGTCGTTGACCCCACCCGCCGCCGCGTCGGCGTTCGTGTGTGCCGTGTACAGGGCGGTCTGCGACCGGACGAGCCGGTGCAGCAGCGCTCCCTTGAAGGTGGTGGCTGCGATCGAGTGCACCGGACGCAGGAGCAACGGGTGGTGCGTCACCACGAGGTCAGCACCCCACGCGACCGCCTCGTCGACGACGACGGCGACGGGGTCGACCGCGAACAGCACACGATGGACGGGCTGAGACGGGTCGCCAGTGACCAGGCCGACCGCGTCCCAGGACTCCGCCGTGGACGGCGGGTAGCGGCGCTCGAGCAGGCGGACGACGTCGCCCAGGGCCGGTGCACTCACGTGCCGCACGCTACCGGTCCGACGTCTCGACACGGTCCCCGACCGTGACGCGGCCGCCCCGCACGGGGACCATCTGGATGCCGAACCACACCTCGCCGTCGCGCCGACGGTGCCGCGCCAACGACGCGAGGGGTTCCTTGCCCTTGACCTGCGTGTCCGGATCGATCGTCGTCAGGACGCACCGGCCACAGTGGTCGGCGAACCTCAGCTCGACCTCGCCGACCGCCAGCGTGGCCCAGCCGTCCTCCGCGAAGGACTCGAGGTCACCGTCCACTACCAGGTTGGGGCGGAATCTCCGCATGTCGAGAGCGGTGCGAGGTGCAGGGGCCGGGTCGCCCTTCTCGAGGGCACGAGCAACCCGTTCGTCGTGCAGCTCGGCGGCCCACGCGTCGAGGCGGCGGAGCGAGGCCGTCGAGGTCACGTGCACCGGTCCGGTGTCGGTGAGGGCCAGCGGGTCCGCGAGCGCCCCGCCGTGCGCCTCCGCCATCCCCCGGCGGGCCGGGTCGTCGAGCCAGACCAGGCTCGCTCGCTGCCCGAGCAGCTCCGAGACCCACGCGTCGGCCTCGTCGCCCGCGCGGGTCGCGGTGTCGAGGCGCTTGAGCTGCACGGGAACGTCGGGCGGTCCGGACGGCTCGATCACGTCGAGCGCCGGCAGGCCGGCGGCAAGGAGGCGGACCCCGCCGTCGTACGACGTCGCCCGGGCGGCGAGCATGCGCGGGTGGCTGCGAGCGGTGAGCGTCGAGCCCTGCTCGTCGACGACCATCCACCGCCGGTCGCCTCGCGGACCCGCGACCTCGAGCTCCATCGACGTCATCGGTGTGCCGGCGAACGACTTCACCGGGAAGACGGTGAGCGCCGAGACGACGAGGGCTGGCTCCGACATGCTCGGACCCTAACAACCACGAGGTCGACGGGACCTCCGCCCCATGGCCACAGCACCGTCCCCCGGAATACTTCTCGCATGTCCGTCCGCCGCACTCCGGCCGCTCGCACGCTGGCGTCCGGCAGCCGTGTGGACCTGCTGCACCTGCTGCAGGACGGTCGCGAGCACACGATCGGCGAGCTCGCCGAGGCGACGGGGCTGCACGAGAACACCACGCGCGAGCACCTGCAACGGCTCGTCTCCGACGGGTTCGCGCAACGCACCCCCGAGCGGCGCACCGTGCGCGGGCGACCGCGGATGGTCTACCGCGCGGTGTCCGCCGCCGACCTGCGCACCGACCCGCGCGCGCAGGACCGGATCGAGGAGTCGATCGCGCGGGTGGCCCTGACCCGCGTCCTGCTCGAGGGGTATGGGCGCGAGGTCGGATCACCGACGTCCGCGGCGCAGGCCGCCGGACGCGCGCTGGCCGACGACCCGGCGCTGCGGTCCGTGCCGCCGCAGTCGGCGCCCGGGGCATCCGAGGCCGACCGTCAGCTCGACGCCCTCGAGGGTCACCTGGAGCGGCTCGGCTTCGACCCGGAGCTCGACCGGTCGCAGCTGGCGTTCCACCTGTACCGCTGCCCGTTCGCCGACCTCGCCCGGTCTCGGCCGGAGATCGTGTGCAACGTGCACCTCGGCCTCGCTCAGGGCGTCCTCGAGGCCGTCCCGGGCCCGGTGGCGGCGCGCCGGCTCCTGCCGTTCGTCGGGCCGGAGCACTGCGTCCTCCTGCTCGACTCGGCCGAGCAGGGAACCCCACCCGGCGCTGCCTGAGCCGACCGGATTTTCCACGGTCTTTTCCCGCGCACGCCGGTCCGCCCGCGGACATGCTCGCCGTGAGCCCGATGGCGGGCCGACGGTACGGATGACTGCGGGAGGTCCCGATGTCCACCTTCACCCTGCGCGGGCCCGATCTGTCCCACTGGGACCCGGAGAACGAGTCCACCTGGGACAGCCGGCTGGCGTGGCGGACGCTGTGGATCACGACGTACAACCTGACGCTCGCGTTCTGCGTCTGGTACCTCGTCAGTGCGATCGCGCCGCGGCTGAACGACATCGGGTACGACCTGTCGACGGGTCAGCTGTACTGGCTCGCGGCGATCCCGGGGCTCTCCGCAGGGTTCGCCCGGCTGGTCTACATGTTCCTGCCCCCGGTGGTCGGGACCCGCACGCTCGTCGGCGGCTCCGCCACCCTGCTCCTGCTGCCGATGGTGGGCTGGGTGCTCGCCGTGCGCGACCCGGGGACGTCCTACGCGGTGCTGCTGCTCCTGGCCGCTGCGTCGGGGGTCGGCGGGGGTGCGTTCGCTGGGTTCATGCCCTCGACCAGCTACTTCTTCCCGCGCCGCATGGCGGGCACCGCGCTGGGCCTGCAGGCCGGCATCGGCAACTTCGGCGTCAGCCTGATCCAGCTGCTCGTGCCGTGGGTCGTGGGTTTCGGTCTGCTCGGGACCGCGGCGCTCACCCCGCAGCAGCGCGCCGACGGCTCCTCGATCTGGCTGCACAACGCCGGCCTGGTGCTCATCCCGTGGGTGCTGCTCGGCATGGTCCTCGCCGCCGTCTGGCTGCGCCGCGTCCCGGTCACGGCGAACTTCCGGCAGCAGCTCGACATCTTCGGTGAGAAGCACACCTGGTACATGACGGCCGTCTACCTCATGACGTTCGGCGCGTTCTCCGGCTTCGCCGCGCAGATGGGCCTGCTCATCAAGAACATGTACGAGGGCATGGAGGGCGCTCCCGACCCGCTGAAGTACGTGTTCCTCGGCCCGCTGCTGGGCTCGATCACGCGCGCGGCCTGGGGACCTCTGTGCGACCGGTTCGGCGGCGCGGTGTGGTCCCTCGTCGCCGGCGTCGGCATGACGGCCGCGACGGTGTTCACCGCCTTCTTCCTGGCACCTACCGACACCAGCACGTTCGGGCTGTTCCTCGGCGGCATGCTCGCGATCTTCACGTTCGCCGGCATCGGGAACGCCGGCACGTTCAAGCAGATGCCGATGATCTTCGAGCGCCGCCGCGCGGGCGGCGTCATCGGGTTCACGTCCGCCATCGCCGCCTTCGGTCCGTTCCTCGTCGGCGTCGGGCTCTCGCTCGTCGCACCCCGGGCGTTCTTCATCGGGGCCGCCGTGTACTTCGCGCTCTGCACCGTCCTGGTGTGGCGCCAGTACGCCCGCCCCGGCGCACCCCGCCCCAGCTGAAGGAGGCCGTCGTGACCGCACGCACCGACAAGCCCGGCACCGACAACGCGGCCGTCGACGCGCTCCTCGCCCTCGGGTCCCGCCTGCGGCCGGGCACGATGTCGCCGGACAAGCGTGCGCTGTTCCTGGAGGGCGGTCGCGAG
Organism: Cellulomonas sp. P4_B5_2; assembly: GCF_056402235.1. Lineage (NCBI taxonomy): Bacteria > Bacillati > Actinomycetota > Actinomycetes > Micrococcales > Cellulomonadaceae > Cellulomonas > Cellulomonas sp. P4_B5_2. The sequence goes on along the minus strand of NZ_JBFUHU010000039.1, from coordinate 12,444 downwards.
GGCGACGCGTTCTACCGGGACCGCTGGAGCCACGACAAGGTGGTCCGTTCGACGCACGGCGTGAACTGCACGGGGTCGTGCTCGTGGAAGGTGTACGTCAAGGACGGGATCATCACCTGGGAGACCCAGCAGACCGACTACCCCTCCGTCGGTCCCGACTCCCCCGAGTACGAGCCCCGCGGTTGCCCCCGCGGAGCCGCCTTCTCCTGGTACACCTACTCGCCCACCCGCGTGCGGTACCCGTACGTGCGCGGCGCGCTCCTGCGGGCCTACCGGGCCGCCAAGCAGCGCACGGGCGACCCGGTGCTCGCCTGGGCCGAGGTCACCGGCGACCCCGAGACGGCGCGATCGTACAAGTCGGCGCGCGGGAAGGGCGGGCTGATCCGGGCCACCTGGGACGAGGCCTCGGAGATCGTCGCCGCGGCGCACGTGCACACCATCAAGACGTACGGCCCCGACCGCGTCGCGGGGTTCTCCCCGATCCCCGCGATGTCGATGGTGTCGCACGGCTCCGGCGCGCGGTTCGTCTCGATGCTCGGCGGCACGATGCTGTCGTTCTACGACTGGTACGCGGACCTGCCCGTCGCGTCGCCGCAGGTGTTCGGCGACCAGACGGACGTGCCGGAGTCCGCCGACTGGTGGAACGCGAGCTACCTGATGATGTGGGGCTCGAACGTGCCGGTGACGCGCACGCCCGACGCGCACTTCATGACCGAGGCGCGCTACCGCGRCCAGAAGGTCGTCACGGTCTCCCCCGACTACGCCGACAACACGAAGTTCGCCGACGAGTGGCTCGCGCCGCACCCGGGCACCGACGGCGCGCTGGCCACCGCGATGGGGCACGTGATCCTGCGGGAGTTCCTCGTCGAGCGACGCACCGCACGCTTCGCCGAGTACATGTCGACGTACACCGATGCGACGCACCTGATCACGCTGCGGCAGCGCGGCGACGCGTGGGTGCCCGACAAGTTCCTCACGGCCGACGCGCTCGACGGGCCGGTCGCCGGACCCGACGGTGTCCCGCGCGACACCCACGGCCGGGACGCCGCGTTCATGACGGTCGTGCTCGACGCCGACGGCTCCCCGCGGGTGCCGAACGGGACCCTCGGGCACCGGTTCGACCCGGCGCAGGCCGGCTCCTGGAACCTGGACCTCGGCACGATCCGGCCGGTCATGTCCGTCGCGGACCTCGACACCCACGACGGCACGGCCGTGGCAGTGGACCTGCCGCGGTTCGACGTGGCGCCCGAAGGACCGGACGGTGAGCACACCGGTGGTGCCGGCGTCGTGCGCCGCGGCGTGCCCGTCAGGCGCATCGGCGACGCGCTGGTGACGACGGTGTTCGACCTCCTGCTCGCCCAGTACGGCGTCGGCCGCGACGGTCTGCCCGGCACCTGGCCGACCGGCTACGACGACCCGAGCACCCCCGGGACGCCCGCGTGGCAGGAGGAGATCACCGGGGTGCCCGCCGCGGCGGCCGAGCGCATCGGCCGGGAGTTCGCCGAGAACGCCGAGGCGTCGGGCGGCCGCTCGATGATCCTCATGGGCGCCGGCACCAACCACTGGTTCCACTCCGACACGATCTACCGCACATTCCTCGCGCTCGTCACGATGACCGGCTGCCAGGGCGTCAACGGCGGCGGCTGGGCACACTACGTGGGCCAGGAGAAGTGCCGGCCCGTCACCGGCTGGGCGCAGTACGCGTTCGGCCTCGACTGGGTCCGACCGCCGCGGCAGATGATCGGCACCGCGTTCTGGTACCTGGCCACGGACCAGTGGCGCTACGACGGCCTGCCGGCGGACGCGCTCGCGTCGCCGCTGGCGGAGGGCCTGTTCGCGGGCCGGACCACCGCCGACTGCCTCGTCGAGTCCGCGAAGCGCGGGTGGATGCCCAGCTATCCGACGTTCAACCGCAACCCGCTCGAGCTGGTCGAGGAGGCTCGCGCCGCGGGCAAGGACCCGGCGGCGCACGTCGTCGACGAGCTCCGCGAGGGCCGGCTGAAGTTCGCCGTCGAGGACCCGGACGACCCGGTCAACTTCCCTCGGGTGCTGACGGTCTGGCGGGCCAACATCCTCGGGTCGTCGGGCAAGGGGAACGAGTACTTCCTGCGCCACCTGCTCGGCACCGACTCGGCCGTCATGGCCGAGGAGTCGGGCCCGGACCGTCGCCCGAACACGATGACCTGGCACGACGAGGCCCCACGCGGCAAGCTCGACCTGCTCGTCACGAGCGACTTCCGCATGACGTCGACGACCCTGTTCTCCGATGTTGTGCTCCCCGCGGCCACCTGGTACGAGAAGCACGACCTGTCCACGACGGACATGCACCCGTTCGTGCACTCGTTCAACCCGGCCATCGCCCCGCCGTGGCAGACCCGCACGGACTTCGACATCTTCGTCACGCTCGCGAAGGCCGTCTCGACGCTCTCCGTCGGGCACCTCGGCAAGCGCGAGGACCTCGTCGCCGTGCCGCTCATGCACGACACCCCGGACGAGATGAACACGCCGCACGGCACCGTCAGGGACGTCGAGGACCTGGTACCCGGCGTGACGATGCCCAAGCTCGTGGTCGTCGAGCGGGACTACCCCGCACTGGCCGACCGGCTCACGTCGCTGGGCCCGCTGACGGCGACCGCCGGCATGGTGACCAAGGGCGTGAAGTTCCAGCCCGACCAGGAGGTCGCCGAGCTCGGGCGGCTCAACGGGGTCGTCACCGACGGGCCTGCCGCCGGCCGGCCCCGGCTCGCGACCGCCCAGCACGTCTGCGAGACGATCCTCGCGCTCTCGGGCACGACCAACGGCCGCCTCGCGGTGCAGGGGTTCGAGGACGTCGAGAAGCAGTCGGGCACCGAGCTCGCGTGGCTCGCCCGTGAGCACGAGGGCAAGCGGATCACGTTCCCCGACGTGCAGGCCCGGCCCGTGCCGGTCATCACGTCACCCGAGTGGTCGGGCTCCGAGCACGGTGGCCGCCGCTACACCGCGTTCGCGATCAACGTCGAGCAGCTCAAGCCGTGGCACACCCTCACGGGCCGCCAGCACTTCTTCCTCGACCACGACTGGATGAGCGAGCTCGGCGAGAACCTGCCCGTGTACCGGCCGCCGCTGGACCTCGGCCGGCTGTTCGGGGACCGGCGCCTGGGGTCGACGGACCCGTCGGGCGCACCCGGGTCCGAGGGCCACGCCGAGGTGACCGTGCGCTACCTGACCCCGCACTCCAAGTGGTCGATCCACTCCGAGTACCAGGACAACCTCTTCATGCTCTCGCTGTCCCGCGGCGGCCCGACGATCTGGATGTCCCCGCAGGACGCCACCACGATCGGCGTCCGCGACAACGAGTGGATCGAGGCCTACAACCGCAACGGGGTCGTCGTCGCGCGCGCGATCGTCAGCCACCGGATGCCCGCCGGCACGGTCTTCATGTACCACGCCAAGGACCGCACCGTGGATGTCCCCCGGTCCGAGACCTCGGGCCTGCGCGGCGGAATCCACAACTCGCTGACCCGCGTCCTGCTCAAGCCGTCGCACCTGATCGGCGGGTACGCGCAGCTGTCGTTCGCCTTCAACTACCTCGGCCCCACGGGCAACCAGCGCGACGAGGTGACGACGATCCGACGTCGCTCGCAGGACGTGACGTACTGATGGGGAGCATCGCATGAAGGTCATGGCGCAGATGGCGATGGTGATGAACCTCGACAAGTGCATCGGGTGCCACACGTGCTCGGTCACGTGCAAGCAGGCGTGGACCAACCGCACGGGCGTCGAGTACGTCTGGTTCAACAACGTCGAGACCCGCCCGGGCGTCGGCTACCCGCGCGGGTACGAGGACCAGGAGAAGTGGGGCGGCGGCTGGGTCCGCACCAAGCGCGGGCGGCTCAAGCTGCGCTCGGGCGGCCGGTTCACCAAGCTCGCGCAGATCTTCTCGAACCCGAGGCTGCCGGAGATCCACGACTACTACGAGCCGTGGACCTACGAGTACGACACCCTGCTCTCGGCTCCCCAGGGCGAGCACACCCCCGTCGCGCGGCCCATGTCGCTGCTCACGGGCAAGGCCATGCAGATCCACTGGTCGGCGAACTGGGACGACAACCTCGGCGGGTCGATGGAGACCATGCAGGACGACCCGGTCCTCAAGCAGATGAGCGAGAGCGTCACCGCCGAGCTCGAGCAGGCGTTCATGTTCTACCTGCCGCGCATCTGCGAGCACTGCCTGAACCCGTCGTGCGTCGCGTCGTGCCCGTCGGGCGCGATGTACAAGCGGGCCGAGGACGGCATCGTGCTCGTCGACCAGGACCAGTGCCGCGGCTGGCGCATGTGCGTGTCCGGCTGCCCGTACAAGAAGGTCTACTTCAACCACAAGACCGGCAAGGCCGAGAAGTGCACGATGTGCTACCCGCGCCTCGAGGTGGGGCTGCCGACGGTCTGCTCGGAGACGTGCGTCGGCCGCCTGCGCTACCTCGGGCTCGTCCTCTACGACGCCGACCGCGTGCTCGCGGCCGCCTCGGTGGAGGACCCCACCGAGCTGCTGGCCGCCCAGCGGTCCGTGCTGCTGGACCCGCACGACCCCGAGGTGATCGCCGGCGCCGAGCGCGAGGGCATCCCCCGCGACTGGATCGACGCGGCCCAGCGCTCGCCGATCTGGTCCCTGATCAGCACCTACGAGGTGGCGCTGCCGCTGCACCCGGAGTACAGGACGATGCCGATGGTCTGGTACATCCCGCCGCTGTCGCCGGTGGTCGACGTCGTCACGGGGTCGGGCAACGACGGCGAGGACGCCCGGACGCTCTTCGCGGCCATCGACCGGCTCCGCATCCCCGTGGAGTACCTGGCCGGCCTGTTCACCGCGGGCGAGACAGCGCCGGTCACCGCCGTGCTGCAGCGCCTCGCCGCGATGCGGGCGCACATGCGCAACGTGAACCTGGGCACCGACCAGGACCCGCGCATCGCGGCGTCGGTCGGCATGACCGCCGCCCAGATCGAGGGCATGTACCGCCTGCTGGCCATCGCCAAGTACGAGGACCGGTACGTCATCCCCGCCGCGCACGCCGAGAGCGCCGCCGCCCTCGAGGAGACGGCGACCGCGACGGGCTGCTCGCTCGACGTCGACGGCGGCCCCGGCATGGGCGGCGGCGGACGGTTCGGCTCGTCGTCCGGACGTCCGATGCGTGCCGCGGTCGAGACGTTCCACGCCCTGCGCAACCGCCAGACCGCGGACAAGGCGGCCGGGCCGTCGCAGCCCACGCGCGTCAACCTGCTGAACTGGGACGGCAACGGGGCGCCACCGGGGCTGTTCCCGCCAGGCCCCGGCCAGGACGGCTACGGCGACGGGCCGGAGGCGGGCGCATGAGCCGCCGCCCGGGTGCCGGCCGCGCGCCGTCGCTGCCGTTCCTCGACCCCGTCGCCGCTCTCCCGCGGGAGCGCGTCATCGCGCACCTGGCGGCGTCGCTGCTGCTCGAGTACCCCACGCAGGAGCTGCGCGAGCGGCACGGCATGCTCCGCGACACGACCGGGATCCTGTCCGACGACGTGGCGGCCGCGTTCGCGCAGTACCTCGACGCGGTCGAGCCGCTCGATCTCGACGCCCAGCAGGCGCACTACGTCGAGACGTTCGACCTGCGCCGTCGGTGCGCGCTCTACCTCACGTACTACGCGGCGGGTGACACGCGCCGCCGCGGGATGGCGCTGGTGACGTTCGTCGAGGCGTACCGCGCGTGCGGCTGGGAGCCACCGGACGACGAGCTGCCCGACCACCTGCCGACGGTCCTCGAGCTGTCCGGACGCGAGCCCGGGCCGATCGCCGACACCTTGCTGGGCAGCCACCGCGCCGGGATCGAGCTCCTGCGCTCCGCCCTGCACCACGCGGGCAGCCCGTACGCGCACCTCCTCGACGCGGTGTGTCTCACGCTGCCCGCCATCGACGAGGCCACCGCGGCGCGGTTCGCCGACCTGGTGGCGAGCGGCCCGCCGTCGGAGACGGTCGGCCTGTCCGCGCCTCTGCTCCCGTTCCCCACCGTCCGTTCGGAGGTACCGGCATGACGACGCTCGACATCCTGCTGTGGGTGGTGTGTCCGTACATCGCCGGGGCCGTGTTCGTCGTCGGCCACCTGTGGAGGTACCGGTACGACCGCTTCGGCTGGACCACCCGCTCGTCGCAGGTCTACGAGTCACGCCTGCTGCGGGCCGGGTCGCCGATGTTCCACGTCGGGATCCTCATGGTGATCGGCGGGCACGTCGTCGGCCTGCTGATCCCCCGGACCTGGCTCGAGGCCGTCGGCGTCACGGACCACGCGTACCACCTGGTCGCCACCTGGGCCGGCACGATCGCCGCGGTGCTCACGCTCGCCGGGCTCGCGATCCTCGTCCACCGCCGCCGGACGGTCGGCCCGGTCTTCCTCGCCACCACGCGCATGGACAAGCTGATGTACGTGGTGCTCGGCGCGACCCTGACGTTCGGCACCGCGGCCACGGTGATGTTCCAGGTGCTCGGCGACGCCTACGACTACCGCGGCTCGGTGTCGCCGTGGGTGCGCGGGCTGCTGACGTTCCAGCCCGACCCCGCCCTGATGGCCGACGTGCCGCTCGCCTTCCAGCTGCACATCCTGTGCGCCCTGGCGCTGTTCGGCCTGTGGCCGTTCACACGGCTGGTCCACGTCTTCTCGGCGCCTCTGGGCTACGTCACGCGGCCCTACATCGTGTACCGGACGCGCGACGCCGCCCACCTGGGCTCCCGGACTCCGCGCCGCGGCTGGGAGCGCGTCGAGCGTCCCGGCGCACCCCGCTGACCTGCACCGGTCGTGACGCGGACGAGGGTGGGCCCGGCCGGTTTCGAACCGGCGACCTCCGCGGTGTAAGCGCGGCGCTCTGACCAGCTGAGCTACAGGCCCCGAGAGCCCCCGCTTGCGGGCGGCTCGTCGGGCGCACAGCCTACCGGCGGTCAGGCGGCGAGGTCCGCCAGCGCCTGCCGGTAGGACGAGAAGTCACGGGCCCGTCCGGGCGGGTTGACGACGGACCACCGCAGCACGCCCTCGGCGTCGACCAGGAAGCTGCCGCGCACCGCGATGCCCTTGGCCTCGTCGAAGACGCCGTACGCCTTCGCCACCTCGCCGTGCGGCCAGAAGTCGGAGAGCAGGTCGAACCCGAAGCCCTCGCTCGCCGCCCACGCACGCAGCGAGTGCCCGGGATCGCACGAGACGACCAGGACGTGCACGCCGGCCTCCTCGAACTCGGCGATGTTGTCCCGCAGCTCGCACAGCTCACCGGTGCACGTGCCGGAGAAGGCGAAGGGGACGAACACGATGACCACCGGACCACCGCTCAGGCCGCTCAAGGTCACCGGCGTGCCGTGGGTGTCAGGGAGCGAGAAGTCGGGGGCGGGCTCACCGAGCGCGGGCGTCGACCGGGCGATGTCTTCCATGGCGCGGACTGTAACAACGCGCGCGCGGTCGCGCTGTCTGGCCGGTGACAGGTGGTCAGCGGCCTCGGCCGCGGGTCCCCAGGCGGGTGGCGGACCAGTCCGCCGCGATCGGGAACGTGCTCATCGCGTGCAAGCCCGACGTCGTCGCGGCCTCCTCGATGTCGCTGTGCGAGACGTGCCCGGCGCGACCCGCCTTGGGCGTCAGGAGCCAGATCGGTCCCCCGTCGTCCAGCACGGTCATCGCGTCCACGAGCAGGTCCGTGAGGTCACCGTCGCCGTCGCGGAACCAGATGACCGCACCGTCGGTGACGTCGTCGTACTCCTCGTCGACCAGCTCCGTCGTGGTCACAGCCTCGATCCCGGCGCGCAGGTCGGCGTCGACGTCGTCGTCGTAGCCGAACTCCTGGATCACCTGTCCCGAGCTCAAGCCCAAGCGGGCGGCCGCCTGCGACGCGCCTTCGTCCGCGGTGGATGACACGTCCGGACCGCTCCCTTCCGTCTCGGCGGTCCCGTCCGGGGCCACCTTCTCATTGCCGCACACGCTAGCCCACCGCACCCGGACGGGCGCACGCAAGACCTGCACAGACGCACGTGTCGATCGGGCCAGGACACAGCCGACGTGCACGTCGCGGCGCACTGTCACGGACGTCACGTCGGGGTTCTTGGTACTCGGTGTGACTTTCGGGGCTCCGGGGTCCGAGAATGGGGCGAACACCCGCACCCGTCGAGCCGCCTACCAGGGCGTGCCCAGCACGGGCCGGGCCAGATGCGCCGCCGATGCCGACCGGGCTCGTGCGCGCGGACGAGACGCAAGGAGCGCTGGTGGCTTCGATCGACGAGACGGGACCGCTCATCGGCGGCCTGCTCAGCCAGGTGCCGGACATCGACCCGGACGAGACCGGCGAGTGGGTGGAGTCCCTCGACGGACTCATCGACGAGAAGGGCGGCCCTCGCGCGCGCTATGTGCTGCTGAGCATGCTGCGGCACGCGCGCCAGCGGAACGTGGCCATCCCGGCCTCGCTCAACACGCCCTACGTGAACACCATCGCGGTGCACGACGAGCCGTACTTCCCCGGCGACGAGGTGCTGGAGCGCCGCTACCGCTCGTGGATCCGCTGGAACGCCGCCGTCATGGTGACGCGCGCCCAGCGCCCCGGGATCGGCGTCGGCGGGCACATCTCCTCGTACGCATCCGTCGCGACGCTGACCGAGGTGGGCCTCAACCACTTCTTCCGCGGCAAGGACCACCCGGGCGGCGGTGACCAGGTCTACTTCCAGGGTCACGCCTCCCCCGGTGTGTACGCCCGTGCCTACCTCGAGGGCCGCCTGTCCGCCCACCAGCTGGACGGCTTCCGCCAGGAGCTCTCGCACCCCGGCGGCGGTCTGCCGTCGTACCCGCACCCGCGCCTGGCGCCGGACCTGTGGGAGTTCCCCACGGTCTCCATGGGCCTCGGCCCGGCGAGCGCCATCTACCAGGCCTGGACCAACCGCTACCTGCACCTGCGGGGCATCAAGGACACCAGCCAGCAGGACGTCTGGGCGTTCCTCGGCGACGGCGAGATGGACGAGCCCGAGTCCCGCGGCATGCTCCAGCTGGCCGGCCAGCAGGGCCTGGACAACCTCACSTTCGTSGTCAACTGCAACCTGCAGCGSCTCGACGGCCCCGTCCGTGGCAACGGCAAGATCATCCAGGAGCTCGAGGCGCAGTTCCGTGGCGCCGGCTGGAACGTCATCAAGGTGATCTGGGGCCGCGAGTGGGACACCCTGCTCAACGCCGACAAGGACCGCGCGCTCGTCAACCTGATGAACACGACGCCCGACGGTGACTTCCAGACGTACCGTGCCGAGAACGGCGCCTTCATCCGCGAGAACTTCTTCGGCCGCGACCCGCGGACCAAGCAGCTCGTGGAGAAGATGACCGACGACGAGATCTGGGCGCTCAAGCGCGGCGGGCACGACTACCGCAAGATCTACGCCGCCTACAAGGCCGCGCGGGAGCACACCGGCACTCCGACGGTCATCCTGGCGCACACCATCAAGGGCTACGGCCTGGGCTCCGGCTTCGCCGGGCGCAACGCCACGCACCAGATGAAGAAGCTCAAGTCCGACGACCTCAAGACGCTGYGCGACTCGCTGCACATCCCGATCACGGACGAGCAGATCGACGAGAACCCCTACGTCCCGCCGTACTTCCACCCCGGCGCCGAGGACGAGGGCATCCAGTACATGCTGGAGCGTCGCCGTCAGCTGGGCGGCTTCGTGCCCGAGCGCCGCACGACGCACAAGCCGCTGGTCCTGCCGGACCCGAAGGTGTACGACGGCCTGGCGAAGGGCTCGGGGCAGCAGGAGGTCGCCACGACGATGGCGCTCGTGCGCCTGTTCAAGGACCTCGTGCGGGACAAGGAGTTCGGCCACCGCCTGGTGCCGATCATCCCCGACGAGGCGCGCACGTTCGGTCTGGACTCGATCTTCCCGAGCGCCAAGATCTTCAACACGAACGGCCAGAACTACATGGCCGTGGACCGCGAGCTCATGCTCTCCTACAAGGAGTCCGAGTCCGGCCAGATCATGCACACGGGGATCAACGAGGCCGGTTCGGCGTCGGCGTTCCAGGCCGTCGGCACGTCGTACGCGACGCACGGCGAGCCCCTGATCCCGTTCTACTTCTACTACTCGATGTTTGGGTTCCAGCGCACCGGCGACCAGTTCTGGGCCGCCGGCGACCAGATGACGCGCGGGTTCCTCATCGGCGCCACGGCTGGCCGCACCACCCTGACCGGCGAGGGCCTGCAGCACGCGGACGGCCACTCGCCGCTGCTGGCCGGCACCATGTCGCACGTCGTGCACTACGACCCGGCGTACGGGTACGAGATCCGGCACATCGTCCGGGACGGCATCGAGCGGATGTACGGCGAGGGCCACGACCGTGACCGCGACGTCATCTACTACCTCACCGTCTACAACGAGCCCATGCAGCAGCCGGCGGAGCCCGAGGGCGTCGACGTCGAGGGCATCCTGCGCGGCATCCACCTGATCGCACCGGCCGAGGGTGACGGGCCKCGCGCCCAGATCCTGGCGTCGGGCGTGGCGGTGCCGTGGGCGCTCGAGGCCAAGAAGCTGCTGGCCGAGGACTGGGGTGTCCAGGCCGCGGTGTGGTCGGTGACCAGCTGGAACGAGCTGCGCCGCGACGGTCTCGCCGCGGACCAGCAGGCCTACCTCCACCCCGGTGAGGAGGAGCGGGTCCCGTACCTCACGCAGAAGCTGCAGGGCGCCGAGGGGCCGTTCGTCGCGACGACGGACTTCGACCACCTCGTCGCCGACCAGGTGCGCGCGTGGATCCCCGGGACCTACGCCACGCTGGGCGCCGACGGCTTCGGCTTCTCGGACACCCGGGCGGCGGCTCGTCGGCACTTCAAGATCGACGGTCCGTCGACGGTCGTGCGGGTGCTGCAGCAGCTCGCCCGCACGGGTGCGGTGAGCCACGAGGCGCCGGGGCCTTCGTCGTTCCCTGTCAGGTGCCGGGGATCGTCTGCTGCGCGTGGGCGACGTCCCTGGCCAGCTCGCGCTTGAGATCGGCGACCGCGTTCTGGTCGGGGTAGAGGTCCAGCGCCGCGATGTGCTGCTTGGCCTCGAGGGGCCGGCCGGCCTCGATCGAGGCGAGCACCAGCTGGCGTGCAGCCTCGGGGTCGTGCTCCCGCGGCCGCCAGTGGCCGACACCCAGTCCGAGCGCGTCGACCGGCAGCCCGGCCTCGCGCAGCAGCCCGAGAGCCTCGACCAGCGCCCGGCCGGACGGGTCCCGCTCGACGGCGGTGGTCAGGCGACGGACCGTGCCCTCGTGGTCGTCGTGCACGGACAGGCGGGCGACCTCGATCAGCGGGTACCACGCGCGGGGGTTGCCGGCGAGCTCCTCACCGAGCGCCCACACCGCCAGGTCCGCGGCGCGCTGCAGCTCCGTCTCGTCGGCCGGGGCGGCGAGCGGGTCGGGGTCCGTGCTCGCCTCGGCGGCCCGACGACGGACGATCTCCGCGAGGGCGACGAACGCCCGCTCGTTGTTGGGGTCGTCGCTGAGCATCGAGCGCAGCGCGTCCTCGTGGAGCGTGTCGCCGCGTCGGGACGCCTTGGTCGGTCGGCGCGCGCCGACCCGCGAGGCCGAGGTCGGCCGTCGCATGAGCTGTCGCAAACGGGGCAGAAGTGCCATGACGCGACCTTATCGGCTGGGGGCGAGCCGCACCCGGTCGACGACGTACCTCACACTCGGGGGACCGTCGGGACCGGGTGTCGTTTGTCGACTTCCCACAAGGGCGGACCCTATGCTCGCCCCATGTCCAGCCCTCTGCGCGGGACGGGCTCCACCCCCGTCGCCCCACCCGACACGCCGCCGGACGCACCCGCAGCCGGCGTCCGTGCCCGCCGCCCGGTGACGGGCCGCGCGCGGACGCCCGTGCTCGAGGCCCGCGGCGGTCCCGAGACGCAGCGCCGGGTGCGCGACAGCGCCGGCCTGCTGGCGGGCGCCGCGATGCGACGCCTCGACGAGGACCTCGAGTGGTACCGCGCGCTGCCGGCCGAGGACCGGTCGTGGGTGGGGCTGGTCGCCCAGGCGGGCATCACCGCCTTCGTCACCTGGTTCGCCGAGCCCACCCGGCCCCCGCACGGCGTCGGCGACATCTTCGCCGCGGCGCCGCCCGAGCTCACGCGGTCCATCTCGCTGCAGCACACCCTCCAGCTCGTACGCGTGGTGGTCGACGTGGTGGAGACCCACAGCGACCGGCTGGCCGCCCCGGGCGACGAGCGCGAGGTGCGCGAGGCCGTGCTCCGGTACTCCCGGGAGGTCGCGTTCTCCGCGGCCGAGGTCTACGCGCGTGCCGCCGAGGTCCGCGGCGCTTGGGACGCCCGTCTCGAGGCCCTCGTCGTCGACGCCCTCGTGCGCGGGGACGTGGACGACGCGCTGCGGTCACGGATCGCCGCTCTCGGCTGGAGCGGGCGAGGATCCACGCTGGTCATGGTCGGCACGACGACGTCCGCGCTGGACGACG
>NZ_JBFUHU010000038.1:0-15933 GCF_056402235.1 Cellulomonas sp. P4_B5_2 | reverse complement strand
GGTGTGGCGGGCGTGTCCGTCTCGGTCACGACGAGCTGCTCGGCGGCACGATCAGCTGAAGATCGTGACGGCGACCTTGCTGATGTTGGCGGGCGTGGCCGTGGTGAGCGCGATCGTCGCGACACCGGTGGTGACGTTCGCGGCGGTCGTCTCCTGGACGACGGTGCCGGTCGAGTCGAGCAGCGCGACCTTGTACTTCGCCAGGGCCGTGGTGCAGGCCGCGTCGAAGCTGGTCAGCGTGATCGAGGCCGACTTGTACTCGCTGGCCGAGATCACCGGCGTGGTGAACGCGACGGCGATGGCCGTCGTCTGGCAGCCCGCCACGTCCTTGACGCCGGCCTGCAGCTGGGGGGTGCCGTTCAGCGTCAGCTGCGAGGCGGAGGCGAGCGACAGACCGGCGACGCCCAGGACGGCGAGCGCGACGGCGATGCCCTTGCGGGACTTCGAGGACTTGGTGGCCATGGTGATCTCCTGATCAGGGTGGGTGCCGGGCTTCGGCAGCTCACCGAGACCCGCTCACGAGGACCCGCCCCTCAGGCGGTCGACGCGAACGTAGGTGTCATCGACATGGTCACCCGTCCATGTCTGGGTGGCAGCACCTGGGGGGCCCGGGATGCCCGTTTCTTTCACCCTGGGCGTTTGCGACGGACCTCCCAAGCTGGACACGCGACCTACTGCGCGCCGGCCCCCAGGGGCAGCCAGGCCTGGAGGCGTGCGCCCTTCTCCTGGCCGGGCAGGAGAGCCAGGCGACCGCCGACGAGGCTCAGTCGCGTCCCGAGACGCGCGGTGCCCGAGGGCGTCCCGGCGACGGCCGGGTCGTACAGCTCCCCGTCGTTCTCGACGCTCACGTGCAGCACACCGTCGGTGACGTCCAGCTCGACGACGAGGGAGGACGCCGGCCCGTGCTTGAGCGCGTTCGTCAGCCCCTCCTCGACCACCCGGACCGCGAGCAGCCGCTCGCTGACCGTCAGGGCGGACGCGGTGGGGTCGTCGAGCGTCCGGACCGCGTCGCTCACCGTCAGGCGGGTCGCGATGCTGGCCGGGATGCGGCCGAGCAGCGCGCGCAGGGCCGGCACGAGCCCGAGCTCGAGCCGGTCGGGGTAGAGCAGCCGGCTCATCTCGCGCACGTCGGTCTCGCGTGCCTCGTCGAGCTCGGTGCGCACCCACGCCAGCGAGTCGAGGTCGTCGTCGTCCAGACCGTGGTTCGTCCCCCGCGAGATGACGTCCGCGAGGCGGGCGTCGACGAGCACGAGCTTGGACTGGAGCGTGCCGTGCAGGCCCTCGGCGACCGCCCGCCGGACGCGGATCTCCTCCTGCTCGAGCGCCTTGATCGCCACCTCGACGTGCACCGCGTTCCGGGTGGCGGCCCGGGTGCGGATCCGGGCGGACCGGCGCGTGGCCATGGCCCACATCCCGATCCCCCCGGAGATCGCCCCGAGGATGAAGCCGCTGAGGACCTCCGCGTCGCGCGCAGGGTCGGCGACGTCGGTGTGGACCCCGAGCGCCACCTGGACGACGAACCGGACGGCGGCTGCCAGGGCCGCCGCGACCGCGACGAACGCGACCATCCACCACACGCGGGTGGCGCGGTGCGCCTTGAGGGCGGCGAGCACCACCACCAGGACGACCACCGCGGTGGCGTTCGCGGTCAGACGCGCCCACACCGAGACGTACGCCCACGCAGGGACGTACTCCGCGTAGACGTACGCGGACTGCAGGGCTGCCCCGACGCCGTATCCCAGCGCGATGATCGCGGTGCCGCGCAGCAGCGTGATCTGGTCCCGGCGGTCGTCTCCCCGTCGGGTCGCGATGACCGCCGCTGAGTCGCTCGACGACGTCGTCATGGGGCGGTTGCTCCGTTCGCCGTCGTCGGCACGCCCGCGTGAGCGTGTGATCTTCATCGTCGCCCGGCGCGTGGTCGCGCGTCGAACCCAGCCGCAGACGATACTGGCGCGGATGAGTGATCCCAGCACCAACCCCTTGCGCATCGCGGTCGTCGAGGACCAGCCTCTCTTCCGGTCGATGCTCGAGCACACCCTGTCCGGCACGCCCGGCCTGCACGTGGTCGCCGCCCTGGGCACCGCGACCGAAGCCGCGCGCATCCTGCGGCCGGGCCTCGTCGACTGCGTGATCCTCGACATCGACCTGCCCGACGGCAACGGCATCTCGCTGGGCGTCACGCTGCGACGCCGGATGCCGACRCTGGGCATCCTGCTCCTGTCCGCGCACGACGCGATGGACCTTCTCCTGGACCTGCCCGCCGACGTCGCGGCCGGCTGGGGCTACCTGTCGAAGACCTCGTCGACGAGCGAGGCGGTGCTGGTCAACGCGGTGCGGGCGGCAGCTCAGGGCGAGACGGTGCTCGATCCCTCCCTGATCGCGCGCATGACTCCGCGGGCCGGCTCCGCCGTCGCGCGGCTCACCGACCGGCAGTACGAGGTGCTCCGCCTGCTGGCGTCGGGCCTGTCCAACGCCGGCATCGGTGACCGCCTGGGCATCACCGAGAAGTCTGTACAGAACCACGTCAACGGGATGTACGCGACGCTCGGCATCGACGCCGACCCGCAGCGCAACCCGCGCGTGAGCGCCGCGCTGCGGCTGCTCGAGGAGACCGGCCCGGCCGTCTGAGATGGCCCCGACCACCGTGATCCGGGGCGAGGACTGGTACGCCCGCGACCTGTCCGGCCAGGAGTTCCGCGACGTCGAGTTCCTGGACCTGGACCTCACCGAGGCGTTCGGCGTCGGCGCCGTGTTCGAGGACTGCGTGTTCCGGAACGCCAAGCTCAACGCCTCCGTGCACACCGACGCGGCGTTCGTGAACTGCACCTTCCACCGCTCGAACTTCTTCGACGTGCGGTTCGAGCGGTGCAAGCTGATCGGGTCGAAGTTCGACGGCTGCACGTGGGACATCGCCAAGGTCGAGGGCGGCAACTGGTCGTTCGTCGGCCTGCCCGGTGCGGACCTGCGCTCGGCGACGTTCACCGGGGTGCGCCTGCGCGAGGCCGACCTCACCGGGGTCCGCGCGGTGGGCGGCACCCTGCGCGACTGCGACCTCGCCGGCGCCTCGCTGCACCGGGCCGACCTGACCGGGTGCGACCTGCGTGGAAGCGACCTGACGGGGATCGACCCCGCCACCGTCACGCTGGACCGCGCGATCATCACGCTGCCGCAGGCCGTCACGATCGTCGAGGCGATGGGCCTGGACCTGCGGGTGGAGTGACCCGGGACGTCGTTCCCAGACGTTCACCTCGTCGTCACCCGGTGTCCGTTCTGCCTGATCCGCCCGCCCGGCACGGTGGGAGCACCACTGCGCACGGCGACGGAGGGCTCCCTCGATGACCACGACCGACGACCAGGAGACCGGCCGCGGGATCCCCCGACGGCTCCTGCTGCCCATGGCCGGGCACACCGCAGGCAAGCGGTCCCCCGTGACCTGCCACCTCAAGTGCGCCGACGCCTGCTTCCACCCGGTGCCGAACACGAGCGAGAACGCGTACTTCCGGGACATCGCGAGCGCGAGCCTGACGCGGCGGTCCGTGCTGTGGGGTGCGGTCGCCGCCGGAGGTGCGATCGTCGTCGGCTCCGCGCTCGGGGATGCCCAGCCCGCCGCCGCGTGGGGGCGGCCGAACCCGCGGCTGCCGTTCGCGCCGATCGCCCCCGTGCCCGCGGCCGTCGACTCGTTCGTCGTGCCGGAGGGGTATCGGTGGTCGCCGATCATCCGCTGGGGCGACCCGCTCTTCTCCCCGCGTGACGCGTTCGACCCGAACCACCAGACCGCGCAGCGCCAGGAGCGGCAGTTCGGCTACAACAACGACTACCTGGACATCATCGAGGGGCCGCAGGGCTACAGCGCGATCCTCGTGGCCAACCAGGAATACACGAACGAGAGCATCATGTTCCCCCCGGCGACGACGCCGGAGGAGCTCGACGAGCAGCGCCGCACCGCGATCGCCGCCCACGGCATGGCGATCGTCCAGCTGTACCGGACCCGCAGGCGCAAGCCGTGGACGTACGCCGTCGGTGCGCCGCTCAACCGCCGGATCACCGGGAACACCCCGTTCACGTTCAGCGGTCCGGCCGCCGGATCGGCGCTGCTGCGCACGGTCGAGGACCCGACCGGGACGACCGCGCGCGGGACCCTCGGCAACTGCGCCGGCGGGACCACGCCGTGGGGCACCGTGCTGTCCGGCGAGGAGAACTTCAACGGCTACTTCCGCACGGCCGGCACCAGCGCGGCGGACCTGCGCTACGGCCTCGCCGACAAGCCGACGACGCGCGGCTGGGAGTCGGTCGACCCGCGGTTCGACGCACGGAACCCGGGCTACGAGAACGAGCCCAACCGGTTCGGGTACATCGTCGAGGTCGACCCGCAGGACCCCTACAGCCCGCCCGTCAAGCACACCGCGCTCGGCCGGTTCAAGCACGAGGGCGCCAACGTCGTCATCGGCCGCACCGGCCGCGCGGTCGCGTACATGGGCGACGACGAGCGGTTCGACTACCTCTACAAGTTCGTCTCGACGGACCGCTACAAGCCCGGGTCGAGCCAGCGCAGCCGGCGGCACAACAAGACGCTGCTGACCGCCGGCAGCCTCTACGTCGCCCGGTTCTCCGGCGACTCCCCGGCCGCGGAGATCACCGGCACCGGCGCGCTCCCGTCGGACGGTGCGTTCGACGGGACCGGCGAGTGGATCCCGCTGGTGATCGACGGGGTCAGCCACGTCCCCGGGTTCAGCACCGAGCAGGTCCTGGTCAACACCCGGCTGGCCGCGGACGCCGCCGGCGCCACGAAGATGGACCGCTGCGAGGACGTCGAGCCCCACCCGACGTCCGGCCGGGTCTACGTGGTGTGCACCAACAACACCGACCGCGGGAAGCCCGGCAAGGAGGGTGCGGTCGAGCCGAACCCTCGGACCACCAACCGCGACGGCCACGTCATCGAGATCACCGAGGCGGGCAACGACGCGGCCGCCACCAGCTTCGGCTGGAGCATCCTCCTGCTCTGCGGCGACCCCGCGACGAACACGTCGACCTATTTCGCCGGGTTCCCGGCCGACCGGGTCTCGCCCATCTCGTGCCCGGACAACGTCACCTTCGACTCGGCCGGAAACATGTGGCTCGCCACCGACGGCGCACCCGGCGTCATCGGGTACTGCGACGGCCTGTTCAAGGTGCCGCTCGAGGGACCGGAGCGCGGCCGCGTCCAGCAGTTCCTCTCGGTCCCGGCCGAGGCCGAGACCTGCGGACCGGTGGTGCGCGACGCCGACGACATGGTCTACGTGGCCGTCCAGCACCCTGGCGAGAACGGGTCGTGGGCCCAGCAGCACTCCCTGTTCCCCGACTACGCGGCGCCGGGCTCGCTGGCCGGTGGCCGGTGGGGCGGGCCGCGGCCCAGCGTCGTGCAGGTCTGGAAGGCCTGAGGTCAGGCGCCGGCTGACGCGAGCTCGTCCGCGGTGGGGGGAACCGCACCGAGGCGGGCGACCGTCAGCGCGGCGGCCTGCACCGAGCGCGCCAGCACCTGCTCGACGACCGGTGCGCCGGAGCGGAGCCAGCGCATGCTCGAGTCGGCGTCGAGGGTCAGCGCGCTGTCGATGAGCGTCGACATGAAGGCGTCGCCCCCGCCCACACCGGCCTCGGCGTAGAGCACGGAGATGCCCGGCACGTCGACGACCCCGCGCGCCGTCACGGCCGTGGCGCCGCGCGGACCCCGGGTCAGCACGGCCAGGTCGGGACCGCGGGCGATCCAGTCGCGCAGGACGTCGACCGGGTCGTCGTCGGGGTAGAGGAACATGAGATCGCTCTCACTCGCCTTCACGATGCCGGCCAGCTCGACGAACTCGAGCGTGCGCCGCCGGGCGTCCTCGCGGGCGCCCACCAAGGTCGGCTCGATCTTCGGGTCGAACGTGATCAGCGACCGCCCGTGCGCGCGGGTCACCAGGTCGAGCACCGTGCCGGCGCCCGGCTCGATGTAGGCCGCGACCGACCCGGCGTGCACGCAGCGAGCCGTCGAGTCCCCGGGGTCCGCCGCGGGCGCCCACTGGATCCGGAAGTCGTGCCGCGCCGAGCCGTCGACGCGGAGCACCGCGCGGGCCACGGACGAGCTCGCCTGGGTCACGGACGAGTCGGAGAGCCCGACGCCCGACGCCGTCAGGTACGCGGTGATGTCGTCGCCGCGCTCGTCGCGCCCGATCGCGGTGTGCAGCAGGGTGTCCCGGCCCAGCCGGGCGAGCCCGACGGCGATGTTGCCGGCACTCCCGCCCACGCGCTCGCGGATGGTCATGCCGTCGTCGTGCACGTCGATCAGGGCCTCGCCGATCACCAGGACGTCGTGTCGTGGGTTCATCGCATCCTCAGTTCACCGCATCGGGGGTGGGGTCTCGCGGGGCACCCCGAGGCCCGGGAGCCAAGCTCGAACCGGGGCCTCGGGACGCTCGCTTTCGAGAGTGACACACGTGTCGTTTCCGCCAGATTTCCCGGAGACGAACGTTTGGTGCGCACGCCGAATTCACCCGTTCGGGCCGCACGACGAGGGCCGGCCCCGGAGAAGGTCTCCCCGGAGCCGGCCCTCGTGCGGCGGGCGTCAGCCCACGGCGGCCGCCGCGATGTCGGGGTTGTCGCTGAACAGCCCGTCCATCCCGGCCCTGACGAACACGCGGATCTCCCCGGCCAGGTCACCGACGGCGTTCGGGTCCGCGCTGCTGCGGAACTCGGCCGGCAGGAACTGGTTCTCCCGGCGGAACGTCCACCCGTGGACCTCCAGGCCCGCCTTGTGGGCGTCCCGGATGACCGACGTGGGCGTCCCGAGCGTCGCGTCGGCGTTGCGCGGGATCATCACGTCCTTGCACAGGCCCACCCCGTCGGCGTAGGCGGCGACCTGCCGCAGACCCGTGCGCGTCACGAGGTCCGCGTAGGTGCGCCGGTCACCGGCGGCGACCAGGTCGTACGGCGCACCCGAGCAGTCAACGAGCTGGGCCAGCCGGACCTTGGTCAGCCGGTCGAGCTCGCGCAGGTTGCCGGTCTCGAAGCTCTGGATGATCACCGGCGACCGCTTCTCGTTCAGCCCGTTCGCCGTGAGCTGGGCGAGCAGGGGCTCCTCGAGCGACAGCCCGATCGAGTCGAAGTACGTCGGGTGCTTGGTCTCCGGGTACACCCCGACCGGCTGCCCGTCGCAGCTGACCGAGTGCCGAGCGAGGTCGAGGACCTCGTCGAACGTCGGGACCTCGTAGAGGCCGTCGAACGCGGTGTTGGCGGGCCGCACGGCGGGGAGCCGCTCCTTGGCCCGCAGGGTCTTCAGCTCGGCGAGCGTGAAGTCCTCCGTGAACCAGCCGGTGACGCTGCGCCCGTCGATCGTCCTGGTGGCACGGCGGCCGGCGAACTCGGTGCGAGCAGCGACGTCGGTGGTCCCGCTGATCTCGTTCTCGTGCCGGGCGACGAGCACACCGTCCTTCGTCGAGACCAGGTCGGGCTCGATGTAGTCCGCGCACTGCTGGATCGCCAGCTCGTACGACGCGAGCGTGTGCTCCGGGCGGTAGCCGCTGGCACCGCGGTGGCCGACCACCGTGACCTCACCGGCCTTCGGCGCCCGCACCTGCCGCAGGTCGACGAGGGCCAGCTCCGTGTCGTCCGGGGTACCCGCGATCCGTGCCGCGTTGCCCGGGTAGTTGTTGTCGTTCGCGATGAGCAGCCGGCCGTCGCGCAGCTGCACGACCGTCTCGAACGACTGCACCGGCAACGAGAACGGGTCGTCCGTGCCGTACCCGTCGCCCGCGCCCAGGTGGTCCGGGTTGGCGATCTTCAGTGCGTCGAGCACCAGCGTCTTGCGCACGTAGCCGTCGGCGTCGGTCCGGTCCAGGTCGATCCGGTAGACCCGCTTCATCACCGCCGCGGCGCCCTGGAAGTCGTCGCGCTCGATGACGAGCAGCTCGCGCGTGCCGGTGAGGAACGCGTCCCCGATGACGTTCGCGTCCTGGTGCGTCTGGTACGCCCAGGTCCGGCCGGTGTAGGCCCCGGCGGACGTGTCGAACTCGTAGATCGTCCGGCGGCGCTGCTGCGCGTCGTCGACGAACGCGCCCTCGGTGATCGGGTATAGGAACCGGCCGTCACGCGACCCGGCCATCGCCTCGAACCCGCGGCTGGCCCGGACGTTCGGCGTCTCCCCCACCTGCAGGTACGGGTTCTGCGGTGACTTGCCGCCGACGAACGGCACGGGAGCGGCCAGGAGCTTGCCGGTCGCGTCGACGTGCAGCAGGAACGGACCGAACTCCTCGCCGATCCAGAAGCTGCCGTCCTTCGCCCGCACGACGGACTCGACGTCGAAGTCCGCCCCGGTCAGCAGGCGGTCGGGCGTGGCGTCGTTGACGATCGGGAAGTCGATCCGGTGGTCCGGGTCGCTCAGGGAGACGAACTCCCCGACGCCGATCTCCCCGGACCCGCCCCGGGCCGTCTGCCACTGCGGGGTCACGTGGTAGATCCGCAGGAGGAAGTCGGCGGAGTTGGCCTTGGTGCCGAACCCGTTGTCGGGCAGCGCCCAGAACGTGCCGTCACCGGCGTCGACCATCCCGGAGAACCCGGGGATCACCTGGCCGGCGAACGGGCCCTGGCGACCGTTGGCGGGCGTGGCGAGCGCCCMCGACGGCGGTCCGGGGGCGAGGAAGTCGGCGGACAGGGTCGCGCGCGCGACGAGGGTCGGCTGGACGACCGTGTGCCGGCCGCGATCGGTGCCAGCGTGATCACCGGCCGTGGCCGAGGTCGGGGCGAGGAGGGCGACGGTCAGGGCCGCCGCGAGGACAGAGAGTGCTGCGGTGCGTCTCATGAGTTCGATGCAACTCCTCGTCGGCGACCGGCGCGCGACATACCGGACAGTTCCGGATGACCAGGGTGTGAACCTCCTGTGACTGCGCTGGGCGGCCCGGCGGCCGTAACGTGCGACCCATGCGACTCGGAGTGCTGGACGTCGGATCGAACACCGTGCACCTGCTCGTGGTCGACGCCCACCGCGGCGGCCCACCGCTCGCGCAGTCGTCGCACCGCTCCGTGCTGCGTCTCATGCGCTACCTGGAGCCGTCGGGTGCCATCAGCCCCGACGGTGTCCGGGCGGTGGTCGACGCGGTCGCCGACGCGGTGGCTGCGGGCGCGACCGCCGGGATCGACGAGCTGCTCCCGTTCGCGACGTCGGCCCTGCGCGAGGCCGCCAACGGCGCCGAGGTGCTCGACCTGGTGGAGGCGACGACGGGTGTCCGGCTGCAGGTGCTCACGGGGGATGACGAGGCGCGCTCGACGTTCCTGGCGGTACGCCGCTGGTTCGGCTGGTCGGCGGGCGAGATTCTGCTGCTCGACATCGGCGGTGGTTCGCTGGAGCTGGCCGCCGGGGGAAGCGAGGACCCGGACGTAGCCCTCTCCCTGCCCCTCGGGGCGGGTCGCTCGACGGTGTCGTTCCTGCACGACGACCCCCCGACGGCCGAGCAGGTGGCCGCTCTGCGCGCGCACGTCCGGGCGCAGCTGAACCAGGCCCGCGCGCACTTCGCCGGCCGACCCGACCCGGCGCACGTGGTCGGGTCGTCCAAGACGATCCGCTCGCTCGCCCGGCTGGCGGGCTCGCTCGCGGACGGCGTGGGACCGCAGGACCGACGGCTGCTGCGCCGGTCCGGCCTCGACGACTGGGTCCCCCGGCTCGCCCGCATCCCCGCGGACTCCCGGCCGGCCCTGCCCGGCATCACGGCCGACCGGACGTTCCAGATCGTCGCGGGCGGGATCGTGCTCTCCGAGACCATGCGGGCGTTCGGGGTCGACGAGCTCGAGGTGTCGCCCTGGGCCCTGCGGGAGGGACTGATCCTCCAGTACCTCGAACGACTGTCCTGAGGCGGCCGGTCACGCCGACCGGAGGGACCCGCCCACGGCACGCGCCGGCCCGAGCAGACGCAGCACCGAGGTCCCGTACTCGTCGTGGTGCTCGACGCTCACGGACAGGACGCGGCCCTGCTGCCGGCGTCGCGCCCAGTCGACGACGTCGTCGACGTCCTCGGCGTCCATCAGCCGCCACTGCTCGCTGTCGTCCCTGCCCGTCCCGAACTCGACCACGTAGACCGGCTCGGCGATCGACATCGACCGGGAGGTGGACCGTCCTCGTTCCGCGCGCATGGGGACGATGCTGCTCGGTGCAGGTGAACAGCCGGAGACCGCGGGACGACCGCGGCGTGGCGATGGAGCCCCCTATCGGATTCGAACCGATGACCCCCTGTTTACAAGACAGGTGCTCTGGCCGACTGAGCTAAGGAGGCGGGCGGGCCCAGGATAACCGGGCGCTCCCCGTGAGGAGCGCCCGGTGATCCGAAAGGTCAGGACTTGGCGGCCTCGACCGCCTGCTTGAGCGCACCGGGCGTCTGCCACCCGCTGAAGTCCGTGCCGTTGATGAGCACGGCCGGCGTCGAGAGCTTCGGCAGGTCGATGCCGGCCTGGTTGGTCGCGGCCGCGACCCACGGGGCGAACGTCCGCCACGTGCCCTCGACGGCGTCCTCGTCCTGGGTGGCGAACGTGCCGTCCTCCGTGTCGGTGAACGTCGCGGTGACCTCCGCCGGGACACCGACCGACTCCGCGACCTCGGCGATCTCGGCGTCGGTGCGACCCGAGGTGCCCTCCGCCGGCTGGTCCTCGAAGAGCGCCGTGACGAACGCGGTGAGCTGCTCGGGGGCCTGGTCCGCCACGATCGCCGTCGCGTTGGCCGTGCGGGTCGAGTACGAGCTGCCCGCGGACAGCCGGTCGAGGATCGAGATCGGGTGGTACGTGACGGTCACGCCGCCCTCCTCGATCATCGCGTCCAGGTCAGCCGCGTTGGTGGCGTCGAACTGGCCGCAGTAGGGGCACATGTAGTCGAAGTAGATGGTCAGGTCGACGTCGCCGTCGCCGACCGAGCCGACGCCGTCGGCGCTGACCGGGATGCCGCCCTTGTCGTTGGCGGGAGCCGGGGAGGTCACGTCGGCCAGCAGGGGTGCGACGACGTTCTCGGCACCCTGGCCGTAGACGACGTCGGAGTTGGCGGCCTCGTTGGCCTTGTTCTGGTTGACGATCGTGAACGCGACGGCGACGAGCGCGACGACGGCGACCGCGAGACCGGTGATCGCGAGGATCCGGTTCCGCTTGGCCTTGCGCTCCTGCTCCTTGCGCATCTGGGCGGCCTTGGCGCGGGCTTCGTCGCGCCGCACCGCCTTGGTGGGACGGGGCTCGTTGGTGGGCATGGGTGCTCCTGGTGGGACGGGGGGTGACAGCGGGCGGGTGGGGTCAGGCCACCGCGGGAGGACCCCGCCTGGCGATGCTGCCGACGAGCACCCGGTCGGTCCACGCCGGGACCACGGGCTGGAGCACGGAGCGGACCCGCGCTGCCACGGGGAGGGGTCGAGCGCCGCGCAGCCCGCCCCGCAGGGCACGGCCGACGAGCCGGCGGACCTGCCGGGCCGCGCGGACCAGCAGGGCGGACAGCCCGACGCCGCACACCGTGAGCAGGAGGTACAGGGCCGCGACGGGCACGGCCACGCTGAGCAGCACGACGGCACCCTGCGACATCGCGCCCAGGCCGTAGGCGCCGTCCGGGCAGTCCGCGGCGTCGCGGAGCACCGACAGGCGCAGCCCGAGCGGGCCGAGGACTCCCCCGGCGCTCACGCAGTCGTGCAGCAGCACCCGGCCCTCGGCGGCGACCGCGGCGGCCAGCCCGGCGAACGCGAGCGCGCCCACGAGGGACAGGCGCGCGAGGGCCCGGTGCGGCCCTCGACGCGCGATCATGCGGCACAGCGTAGGGGGCTCGGCTGGGTATCCGGGCCTCGTCAGGACGGACGCGGCCGTCGGACCACCTCGATGTCGAACCCGAACGACCGCTTCCAGTCCTGCGCCAGCCGCCCACCGGCCCGCCGCACGATCCCCCGCAGCCACCACTCGTCGGGGTCGATCCGCGGGAACGCGTGCTCGACCAGGAGCGGGCGGAACCGGGCGTCGACCGCCTCGACCCGGCGCCGCAGGAGTGCCAGCTCCGGACGGTCGGCCAGCGACGGGTCGGTCAGCGCCGCCTGGAGCGTGGTGCGGGACATCGCCTCGTTGGCGTAGGCGAACTCGTCGCCCCGGTATCCGTGCTCGCACTCGGCGACGAAGCTCGACCAGCGTTCGAGGACCGCGGCCGGGGTGTCGTCGCGCCACACGCCACGAGCCCGGACGACCGCGGTGAAGGCGTCGTCGAACGCGGTCACTTGGCGATCTCGCGCAGGAAGTACTCGTAGCCCTCGTCGGGTCGGAAGTACGCCACGATCACGTCGCCCCGGTAGACGCCGAGCGATCCTGTCCGGTGGTCGAACCGGACCAGGTCGCCGTTGCTGCGGCGCCCTGTGACGACGTCGACCTCTGCCTCCAGCGACATGCCTGCGTTCCTCCCCGGTCCATCGAGCCTTCACCCAAGAGGGTGACGCGACGGCGCGCCAGAAGGGTCCCGCATGGCGAGACGGCTCAGGGCAGGACGGGGGTGGGCAGCGGGGCCCAGGTGATCGTGCTGCCGCTGAAGATCTGGGCGAGGAAGACCGCGGAGGCCGCCAGCAGGACCACGGTCGCGACGAGCGCGCCGGTGCGGCCCGGCGCCACGACGGCGAGCACCCGGCGGGCACCGATGCGGGTCATCAGCGACAGCGGACCCCACCAGACGACGGCCGCGCCGACCAGGACGATCGAGCCGACGAGGATCGCCGCCGTCAGGCCCTGGGGCTCCTGCCCGGACGGCGAGTCGCCGATCACCCAGCGGCCGTCGCCGATGAGCCACCAGGACAGGCCGAGCAGGATGACGACGACGCTGGCCCCGACCACGAGCGACGGGATCAGCCCGACGAGCGAGCGCAGCAGGTGCCACGGCACGGTGGCCGCGGCGACGGCCCGGTCGGAGCGGCGCACCCCGGCGCGCTCCCGGCGCCCGTACATGGCCTCGACGGTGGACCCGGCGGTCCGCACGACCACCACCAGCACCGCGAACACGATGAGCGTCACGCCCGGGTACAGGGCGCCGGCCGAGCCCAGCAGCAGCGCGGCCGCCAGGAGCGTGCCCCACCGACGACGGGCGGGCGGTCGTTCGTAGCCCGAGCCCTCGGGTTGAGGCTCCTCGGACGCGTCGAGGTCGTCGTTGATCCAGTCGACCCCGTCGGGATCGTCCGGGTCCGCCTCCCACTCCCCGTCGGCCCCGACGGGCGCGAGGTCGGTCGGGTCGAACGCGCGGGTGCGTCCGTCGTTCGCGATCGCGGGGGGGAGGGTGCTGGCGGCGACGGCCACGGTGGCGGGCTCGGCCGCGAGGACGGTGGTACCGACGAGGTCGTCGGCGACGAGCATCGCGGTGTCGGTGTCGTCGGCGATCGTCTCGCCCTCCGCGACGACCACCGTGAGCGCGGCGACCACGTCGTCCGGGGACGTGCGGTCGGCCACGGCCGGGGCGAGCGCGCGCCGGAGCGCGGAGGTGGTCAGCGGCCCCAGCCCGGCGAGGTCGACGTCCCCCGAGCGCGCCCGCGCCAGGACGGCCTCCAACGGGCGGGTGCCGAACGGGTCCCGACCGGTGGCCGCGAACGCCAGGATCGCCGCCCAGCCCCAGAAGTCGGAGGTCTCGTCCGGCTCGTCGCCGTCGAGCAGCTCGGGTGCGAGGTAGCCCGGCGTGCCCAGGACCATGCCCTCGGCGGTGAGCTTGGAGTCGTCGGCGGCCTGCGCGATGCCGAAGTCGATGAGCACCGGCCCGTCGTCCCCGACGATCACGTTCGAGGGCTTGAGGTCGCGGTGCAGCACGCCCGCGCCGTGCACCGCCACGAGGGCGTCGCGCAGCCCCTCGGCCAGGTCCAGCAGCTGCTCGGCGTCCAGCGGGCCGCGCTCGCGCACGTGCTCCTCGAGGTTGTCGCCGGCCACCAGCTCGGTGACCAGGAACGCCTCGGTCGAGTCGGCCTCCGCGTCGAGGATCGCGGCGACGCCCGGGTGCCGGAGCTTCTGCAGCGCGTGCACCTCGCGGCGCAGCCGGTCCCGCGCGACCGCGTCGGACCCGATGTGCGGGTGCAGCATCTTGAGCGCGACCGCGTCGCCGCCGCCGTCGACCGCGCGGTAGACCGTCCCCATGCCGCCCGAGCCCAGCGGGGCGACGACGGTGTATCCGCCGATCTCCGTCCCGGGCTCCAGCC
Organism: Cellulomonas sp. P4_B5_2; assembly: GCF_056402235.1. NCBI lineage: Bacteria > Bacillati > Actinomycetota > Actinomycetes > Micrococcales > Cellulomonadaceae > Cellulomonas > Cellulomonas sp. P4_B5_2. The sequence goes on along the minus strand of NZ_JBFUHU010000038.1, from coordinate 1,762 downwards.
CCATCCGCTCCATCCCCGCACCGTAGCCGGAGCCCTCGGCACCCCGCCCGGCAACGCGCGGTCCGACCAGCACAGATAGGGTCGGTCGCAGACCCGAGGAGTTGATCTGGTGCCTACCGACGCGCCCGCGCACGGCTACGACTTCGTCGTCGTCGCGAACCGGCTGCCCGTGGACGTGAGCCTCGACGACGACGGCGAACCCACCTGGACGCGCTCCCCCGGAGGCCTGGTCACCGCTCTCGCTCCCGTGATGGCGAGCACGTCCGGCGCCTGGGTGGGCTGGGGCGGGTCACCCGACCTGGAGCTCGAGCCGTTCGACGTCGACGGCACCGAGCTGATCCCGGTGGTGCTCACCGAGGACGACCTGGAGAAGTTCTACGAGGGCTTCTCCAACGACACCCTGTGGCCGCTGTACCACGACGTCATCGAGCCGCCGGCGTTCCACCGGCAGTGGTGGGACTCCTACCAGAAGGTCAACCAGCGCTTCGCGCAGGCCGCCGCCGCCCAGGCGGCCGAGGGCGCCACGGTCTGGGTGCACGACTACCAGCTGCAGCTGGTCCCCCAGCTGTTGCGGGCGCTGCGGCCGGACCTGCGCATCGGGTACTTCCACCACATCCCGTTCCCGCCCCTGGAGCTCTTCGCGCAGCTGCCGTGGCGCGTGCAGGTGATCGAGGGGCTGCTCGGGGCGGACCTCGTGGGCTTCCAGCGGGCCGGTGACGCCGCGAACTTCGTCCGCACCGTGCGTCGGCTCACGGACCTCACGACGCGTGGGCAGATGGTCACGCTGGCGGAGCCCGACGGGCACACGGGACCGGGTCGGCACGTGCGCGCAGCCGCGTTCCCCATCTCGATCGACTCGCACGCCTTCGACGAGCTGGCGCGCACCGACGCCGTCCGCGAGCGCGCGCTGCAGATCCGCCGCGAGCTGGGCGACCCCGAGTACCTGCTGCTGGGCGTCGACCGGCTCGACTACACCAAGGGCATCCGGCACCGGATCAAGGCCTACGGGGAGCTCCTCTCCGAGGAGCGCCTGTCCCCGCAGAGCACCACGCTCGTGCAGGTGGCCAGCCCGAGCCGCGAGAACGTCGGCGCGTACCAGACCCTGCGCGACGACGTGGAGCTGCTGGTCGGTCGCATCAACGGCGACTACGGCCAGGTGGGCCACGCCCCGGTGCAGTACCTGCACCAGTCCTTCCCCATGGAGGAGATGGCGGCGCTGTACCTGGCGGCCGACGTCATGCTGGTCACCGCGCTGCGCGACGGCATGAACCTGGTCGCCAAGGAGTACGTCGCCGCCCGGTCCGACGACCGCGGCGCGCTGGTGCTCTCCGAGTTCACGGGCGCCGCCGACGAGCTGACAGGAGCGGTGCTGGTGAACCCGCACGACATCGACGGGATGAAGGACGCGATCACGTACGCCGTCCACATGGACGGCCGCGAGTCCCGCAAGCGGATGCGTCGGCTGCGACGCCGCGTGCTCGGGCACGACGTGGTGGCCTGGTCCGAGGACTTCCTGGCCGCCCTGAACGCGGTGCCCGTGCGAGCCAGCCGTGGCTGAGGACCTCGCGGCCGCGCTCGGCGCCGTGGCGACGGACCCGACGCGACGCCCGCTGCTGGTCGCCCTCGACTTCGACGGCACGCTGGCCCCGCTGCAGGACGACCCGTCCGCGTCCCGGATCCTACCCGACGGCGTCGACGCGCTCGAACGGCTGGCCGGGACGCCCGGCGTGGCGCTCGCGCTGGTGTCCGGCCGCGCCATGCA
>NZ_JBFUHU010000037.1:16284-20824 GCF_056402235.1 Cellulomonas sp. P4_B5_2 | reverse complement strand
GTCCAGGGCCTCGTCGGTGCCGACGCAGTCGATCGCCACCGTCACGTGCCCGGAGTGCCGGGCGACCTCGTGCACCCGGTCGAGCAGGCCCTGGCCGTACGCGACGGGCGTCGCGCCGAGCGCCTTGAGGTCGTCGTGGTGCCACGGGGACGCGGTGGCGATCACCTGGGCGCCGCGCAGGATCGCCAGCTGGACGACCATGCGACCGACACCGCCCGAGCCACCGTGCACCAGCACCACGTCGCCGTCGTGGGTGCCGGTCGCGCTCAGGGTGTGCACGGCCGTCGCTCCCGCCAGCAGCAGCCCGGAGGCGGCGGGCCAGTCGAGGGCGGGCGGCCGACGGACGGTGACCTGCTCGGACACGATGATCCGGTCCGCGTAGCCGCCGCGCACGCGCCACGCGATGACCTCGTCGCCCGGTGACAGCCAGCGCACCGACGGCCCGACGGCGCTGACCACGCCGGACACCTCGTAGCCCAGCCGCATCGGCAGCTTGGAGGGGTCGGTGCCGTAAGCGCCCGCGTAGCCCTTCCAGTCGGTCGGGTTGACCCCGGCGGCCTTGACCTCGACGAGCACGTTGCCGGGGCCGGGGTCGCCCGGGGAGACGTCGATGAGGCGGAGGACTTCCGGTCCGCCGTACGCGGTAGCGACGACGGCCCTGCTGGTGAGTGCCACCGGCACACTCTGCACCTGTCGCGCGTCCCAGGGCCAGAGCAGGGCCGTCCCGAGGGATGGGATCACCCCCTCGGGTGATCGTCGCGCCTCACGCCAGCGGGAGCCACACCCGCATGGTCGACGGACCCCGGTTCGCCCAGTCGTGGTACGGGATGAGCGGCACCTCGGTGGTGGCGCCATCCGGCTCGGCGCGGTCGCCGTAGGGCCAGTCGGCGTCGTCGTACGCCGTGGTCAGCACGGACGCGAGCACCCTGCCGTCCGACTCCCGCACGCCACGCAGCCGGAGGCTCGCGACGTCGGCCCCGCCCGCCAGGTCGACCGACTCGACGCAGAGCACCTCGGGTCCGCGCTCCACGACGACGCAGCCGCGGACCGCGTCGATGCGCGGGTCCGCGCCCGACACCCGGGGCGCCATCGGCAGGCGCAGCTCGACCACGTCGCCCGCGGCGAACCGTCGCGTGACCCCCACCGTCCCGGCCGGTGCCGCCTGCTCACCCTCGGGCGTGACCAGCGTCGCGCCCTGCGCCCACGCGGGCACCCGCAGGCTCAGCGTCCAGGGCCGGTCCTCGGTGGCCACGACGCTCACCCGCACGACGCCGTCGCGGGGGTACTCCGTCTCGACGTCGAGCTCGACGCGGCGACCGTCGGCCAGGCTCGTGCGGATGCGGGACGGCGCGTACTGGTGCAGCTGGACGCCGTCGTCGTCGGTGGTGGCCACGTAGGCCGCGAGGCTGGCGAGCGTGCGGGCGACGTTGGGCGGGCAGCACGACACGGCGAACCACGGCGCGCGCAGCGACGACGAGGCCCGGGGGCTCGCGACGTCCGTCGGCGGGACCGTGCCGGGGACCCGCTGGTGCAGCGTGTTCGTGTAGTAGAACTCGGTGCCGGCGTGGGACGGGGACGTGGCCACGACGTTGAACAGGGTGCGCTCGATGAGGTCGGCATAGCGCGGCAGGCCCTGCGCGAGGAGCAGGCGCCACGAGAACATCACGGAGCCGACGCCGGCGCAGGTCTCGGAGTACGCGCGGTCCGGCGGCAGGACGAAGTCGTCGCTGAACGCCTCGCCCTCGTGCTGGGACCCCTGCCCGCCCGTGACGTAGGTGCGGCGGGCGACCGTGTTCTCCCACTGGGTGGTCAGCGCGGTGAGCAGCTCGTGGTCGTCGGTCTCGACCGCCACGTCCACCGCGCCCGCGGCCAGGTAGTTGGCCCGGACGGCGTGCCCGCGCAGGACGGTCGCCCGCACCACCGGCACGTCGTCCTGGTAGTAGGCGCGGCCGAGCTCGATGTCGGCCAGGGTCCCGGTGCCGCGGCGCTCGACGAACAGCGCGGCCTGGTCGACGTACCGCCGGTCACCGGTCGCCCGGCCCAGCTCGGCCAGCGCCGGCTCGATCTCGGCGTGCCCGCACACGGACGCGATGCCGTCCGGTCCGAACGCCTCGACCACGTGGTCGGCCGCGCGGCGGGCGATCGCCAGCAGCCCGTCGTCGGCGTCCGGACGCGTGCGGGCCCGCGCCACCGCGGCCTGGAACAGGTGGCCGTAGCAGTAGAGCTCGTGGCCCCACTCCAGGTCGCTGTACCGGGGGCGCTGCCCCGTCCGGCCGAACATGGTGTTGAGGTAGCCGTCGGGCTCCTGCGCCGCGCCGATGCGCCCGACGAGCGCCCGGAAGCGCCGGTCGAGGTCGGCGTCGTCGGTCCGGCCGATCTCCCACGCCATCGCCTCGAGCAGCTTGTAGACCTCCGAGTCGGAGAACTCCCGGCCGCCGCGGTCCAACGGGAGCGTGCCCGCCACGGCCCGGTCGAAGTTGCCGATCCAGCCCTCGCGCTCCATCCAGTGCTCGATGTGCGCGAGGCTCGCGGTGGCGTTGACGGCCTGCCGCTGCGCCCAGAAGCCGCCCGTGACCTGCACCTCGTCGAGCCCGAGGGGGCGCAGCGTGCCGTGGGACGGGGCGACGGGGGTGGCGGCGGTCGTGGTGGTGGTGGTCATCGTCATCCCTTGAGCGCGCCCGACATGAAGCCGCGCACGTAGTGTCGTTGGAGCAGGAGGAAGAGCACGATGCAGGGAAGCGCCAGCACGACGACGCCCGCCTCGGTGGCGCCGTAGTCCACGACGCCCTGCACCTGCACGCGCAGGTTGGCCACCGCGAGCGGCAGCGTCAGCTTGTTGGAGTCGTTGATGAGGATCAGGGGCGCGAAGAAGTCGTTCCAGGCGGCCAGGAACGCGAACAGCCCGACGGTGATCAGTCCCGGACGGACCGCCGGCAGCAGCACCCGCCACAGGGCGGAGAACGACGAGCAGCCGTCCACCATGGCGGCCTCGTCGAGCTCCCGGGGGATCGACTCGAACGAGATGCGCATCATGAACGTGGAGAACGGCAGCTGGAACATGGTGAGCACGAGGGCCACGCCGACCAGGGAGTTCTGCAGGCCGAGCGTGTTGAGCAGCACGTAGAGCGGGATCAGCAGGGTGGCGTACGGGACCATGAGGATGGCCAGCGTGAGCATGAACAGGGCGTTGCGGCCCGGGAACCGGAACCGCGCGAACGCGTACCCGCCGAGCGTCGAGATGGCGAGCGTGAGGATCACGCACAACCCGGAGACGATCACCGAGTTGGCCAGGTACTGCCAGATGCCCGCCTGGTAGTGGGCGAGCGTGACGTAGTTGCCGAAGCCCCAGCCGTCGACCTGACCCGTGCCCGGCTTCGGCGACACCGAGGCCACCGACGTCCAGACCAGCGGGAACAGGAAGATCACGGCGAGCGCGCCGGAGAAGACCCAGAAGGGCGTGCGCAGCGCGAGGCCGGCGATCGTGGTCGGCGGAGCGGACCGGCGGACCGGGGGCAGCTCCGCGGTGGGGTCCGCGTGCGTGACGGTGGCGATGGTCATGTCGGCCCCTCAGCTCTCGTCCGAGCCGCGGAACGCGCGGAGCTGGACCACGTTGATGACCACGAGCGCGGCCAGCACGAGCACGGAGAGCGCCGCGGCGACGCCCAGGTCGTTCTGGCCCTGGAACGCGACCGAGTAGATGAGCTGGACCACGGTGATCGTGCTGTTGTCCGGGCCGCCCTTGGTGAGGATGTAGAACTGCTCGAACGCCAGCAGCGACCCGGTGACGCACAGGATCGTGGTCAGCGCGAGGGTCGGCTTCAGCAGCGGGATCGTGATCTTGCTGAACGTGTGCCACCGGTTGGCGCCGTCCATGCGGGCCGCCTCGTAGATGTCGCCGGGGATCGACTGCAGCCCCACGAGCATGAGCAGCATGTAGAAGCCGGCGTACCGCCACACGATGAGGAACAGGGTCGACGCGAGAGCGGCGTCGGGCGAGCCGAGGAAGCTCCAGCCCATACGCTCCATGAAGGGCGCCAGCGGGCCGGCCAGCGGCGAGTACAGGACGTAGAACAGCAGCGACGCGGACGCCAGGCCGAGCGCGCTGGGCACCAGGAACGAGGTGCGCAGCAGACCCTTCCAGCGCGACGACTCCTGCACCATGAGCGCCAGCCCGAGGCCGAGCGCGATCAGCAGGATGGTCGCCAGGATCGTGTACTTCAGCGTGAACAAGACGGAGTCGACGAAGAACCGGTTGTCGACCGCAGCGGTGAAGTTGTCGGGGAAGTTGATCCCCTGGTCGCCCGACAGYAGCGGCCACTTCGACGCGCTCATCCGGAACACGAGGCCCAGCGGCACCACGAACAGGACGAGGACGAACAGGGCGGTCGGTGAGGCGTACGCCCAGCCGCGCAGGCGGTGGCCGTTGGTGCGTCTGCGGGTGGGGGGCGGTGCCGGGCTGGTGGCCGTCTGGACGGTCATCGGAGGAACCTCTCGAGCGTGGTCGGTCGGGCGGGAGGTGGGGTGCCGCAGTGCCCTACGG
>NZ_JBFUHU010000037.1:0-16268 GCF_056402235.1 Cellulomonas sp. P4_B5_2 | reverse complement strand
GCCCTACGGCACCCCACCGGTCACGGGCTACTGCCCGAGCACCGCCGTGATCTCGTCGTTGTCCGCGTCGACGTTCGCCCCGTCGCCGAGGACCGCGCCGCGCACCAGGGTCAGCCAGGGGCTGCTCGGCGCGTTGAACGCCTGCTGGAAGTTGAGCGCGACGGGGGTGTCACCCTGTCCGGCGACCTCGTTGATGGTCACCAGGCGGGGGTCCTTGGCGGCGTACTCGTTGTCCGCGAGGTCGGAGCGCGACACCACGTCGTTGTTCTTGGCCAGCACCTCGACCTGCGCGTCCTCGGACATCATCCAGGACAGGAAGTTCCAGGCCTGGGCCGCGTTCTCGGAGTCCTTGGAGACGCCGATGCCGTCACCGCCGACGAACGTGGAGGCGCCGCCCTCGGGTCCGGGGATGCCGGCGACGCCGACGTCGAAACCGGTGGTCGACGACAGCAGCGTGGCCGGGTAGAACATCAGGCCGACCTTGCCCTCGGTGAAGCCCGCGGTCCACGTCGGACCCGCCTCGTCCTCGGACGACGGGAGCACCGCGCCGGAGTCCCAGAGGTCCTTCCAGGTGGAGTAGATCTCCTTGGCCGTGTCGCTGTTGAGCAGCGACTCGGTGCCGTCCTCGCTCATGACCTGCTCGCCGTCCGCCCAGACCGACGGGAACCAGGTGAACACCAGGCAGCCGCCGCAGTTGAGGCCGGTGGCCGTGCCGTAGGTGTCCGGCTTGTTGAGCGCCTGGACCGCCTTGGCCGCCTCGGCGTACTCGGCCATGTTCGCGGGTGCCTTCTCCGGGTCGAGCCCGGCCTCGGCGAACAGGTCCTTGTTCCAGAACAGCATCGACAGGTCGAGCACGAACGGCAGCACGTGCTCCTTGCCGTCGGCGGTCCCGGCCGCGAGGTGCCCCTTGTTGATCTCGTCCTTGAACTCCAGCCCGTCGATCTGCGTGGTCAGGTCCTGGAACAGGCCCTGTTGCACCCAGTTGGGCACGTAGACGATGTCGGCGGCGAACAGGTCCGGCAGGCCGTCCGAGCCGGCGGCGGCGCCGACCTTGGCGACGTAGTCGTCGTTGGGCACGACGGTCAGCTCGACCTGGTTCTCGTGCGAGTCGTTGTAGGCCTGGACCAGGAGCTTGGCCTGCTTCTCCAGGGGGGCGCGGGTCCAGAGCGTGAGCGTGGTGCCGTCGTCGGTCCCGTCGGGGCCGGCCGTGACGGCCGCACCCTCGTCGCCGTTGTCGTCGGCACTGCTGCACGCCGCCAGGCCGACCAGCAGGCCGGCCGTCACGATCCCGGCGGCCAGGCGGGCCGATCGGGTGCGGGTGATCCTCATGGGCATCTCCTCGTGCTCTTCGTCGAGCGGGTGCCGTCGTCGGCACCGCGGGGGTCCAGGGGCGAAACCCTTGTCGGTGAGCGAGTCCGAGGAGGCGGAACAAGCGGGTCCATCTCGAGCCGACGACGTCATGACGTGCACGTCGACGACGGCCCGAGGAACCGACCGTTTCCCGAAACTCACCGAAAAGGTTTTCTGAACATAGTTGGGCGGGGCTGGCGCGTCAACGGGGTGCGGCAGTTACAGTTCGATCACGAACGGCACGAGGAAGCACGAGGAGGTGGTCCCGTGGCACGCTCAGAACCCGCTCGCGCGGTGACCCTCACGGACGTCGCCCGCCTCGCCGGCGTCTCCGTCGCGACCGCCTCGAAGGCCCTCAACGGCCGCGACCAGGTGAAGGACAGCACTCGCCAGCGCGTGGTCGAGGCCGCGGAACGGCTGTCGTTCACCCCAAACCCGCTGGCCCGTGGCCTGCTCGCCGGCCGCACCGGCACGGTCGGTCTGCTCACCAGCGACCTCGAGGGCCGGTTCGTCATCCCGATCCTCATGGGCGCGGAGGACGCGTTCGGCGCGGGCCAGGTCAACGTGTTCCTCTGCGACGCCCGCGGTGACACCATCCGCGAGCAGTACCACCTGCGGGCCCTGCTCAGCCGGCGCGTGGACGGGCTCATCGTCGTCGGTCGGCAGACCGACCCCCGCCCGTCGCTCGGCCACGACATCCCGGTGCCCGTGGTCTACGCCTACGCGCCCTCCGACGACCCCTCCGACCTGTCGATCACCCCCGACAACGTGAGCGCCGGGCGGCTCGCGGTCGAGCACCTGGTGGCCTGCGGGCGCACCCGGATCGCCCACATCACCGGCGAGCGCGCCTACGCGGCCGCCCGCGACCGCGCCGACGGCGTCCAGGCGGCCCTGCACGCGGCCGGTCTCGAGCTGGTCGGCGACGTCATGTACAGCGAGTGGTCCGAGCGCTGGGGGCGCGACGCCGCCGCGGTGCTGCTGACCCGGCACCCCGAGATCGACGCCGTGCTCTGCGGGTCCGACCAGATCTCCCGCGGCGCGCTCGACACGGCCCGCGACCTCGGCCGGACGGTGCCCGACGACGTCGCGGTCATGGGGTTCGACAACTGGGAGGTGCTGACCACCAACGCCCGCCCGGAGCTGACCAGCATCGACGCCAACCTGCAGCAGCTCGGCCGCACCGCCGCGCAGCGGGTGTTCGCCGCGCTCGACGGTGTCGACATCGGATCGGGTACCGAGTACGTGGCCGGCCGCCTGGTGATCCGCGGCTCGACGGTCGCGCGGCGCTAGGCCGCCCGGGAGGTCGGTGGCCGGTGGTGCCCGAGCAGCCGGTCGAGGTAGGGGTTGCTGAAGACGCCCTCCGGGTCCGCCTCCGCACGGACGCGCTGGGCGTCGGCGAAGCGCGGGTAGAGCTCCCCGAGCCGCTCGGCCTCGAGCCAGTGCATCTTGCCCCAGTGCGGGCGGCCGCCCACCTGGGCGACGATCCGCTCGACCGCGGCGAAGTACCGGGCGAACGGCAGGCGCAGGTACTGGTGCACGGCGACGTACGCGGTCTCGCGCCCGTGCGCCGTCGAGAGCCACAGGTCGTCCGCGGCGGCGAACCGCACCTCGACCGGGAACGGGACGCGCTCGCCGCTGCCCTCGATCCACGCGTCGATCTCCCGCAGCACCGGCACGAGGTCCTCGCGCGGGATCGCGTACTCCATCTCGCGGAACCGCACGCGCCGCGGGGAGACGAAGACCTCGGCGGACGGAGCGGTGTAGCGCCGCGAGGACAGCGCACGCGCAGCGAACTCGTTGATCGAGGCCGTGGTCGACGGGGCGAGGGTGGCGATGCCGTTGGCCACGGAGAACAGGGCGTTGGACAGCAGCTCGTCGTCGACCCAGCCCCGCACCGGGTGCAGCGGGCGCACGTCGTGGTCGGGCACGCGGTTGTTGCGCTTGGTGAGCGCGCGGCGGGTGTGCGGGAACCAGTAGAACTCGAAGTGGTCGTTGCCCTCGACGAGTCCGTCCGGACCGTCCAGCCGCTCGAGGACGTCCTCCAGCGGCCACGGCTCCTCGCGGGCCTCCAGCCGGTACGCGGGCACCACCTCGAGCGTGACGGCCGCGAGCACGCCCACGCTGCCGAGGCCCAGGCGGGCCAGCTCGAACAGCTCGGGGTGCCGGGTGGGGGAGGTCTCGACCACGTCACCGGTCGCTGTCACCAGCCGGGCGCCGACGACCTGCGTCGCGAGCCCGCCGAGCAGGGCGCCGGTGCCGTGCGTTCCCGTCGAGATCGCGCCGGCGATGGACTGCTTGTCGATGTCGCCCAGGTTGCGCATGGCCAGGCCGTGCTCGGCCAGCAGGGTGTTCAGCGCGCCCAACCGGATCCCCGCGCCGACGGTGACGTGCGAAGTACCGTCCGGCCGGGGCGCGACACGCTCGAACGCGTCGAACGCGTCGAGACGGATCTGGACGCCCTCGGTGACCGCGACGGGGGTGAAGGAGTGCCCGCCGCCCACCGCCCGGACGCCGAGCCCGTCGCGAGACCCCTGACGGACCGCTGCGACGAGTTCTCCCAGGTCACGGGGGTGCTGGACGCGGCGGGGCGTCGCGCGCGCGGTGCGGGCCCAGTTCTGCCAGGTGCCAGCGGCCGACGATCGTCCCATACTGGTGAACCATCGTACTGGTCGATTGTCCAAGTCAAGTGCTCAAAGTCCTTGACTATCGTGACAAGTGCTATTGAACTGTGTGGTGGGGGAGGCATTGGCCTCGTCTGCCGGTCGGGGGTGGCCGGTGGGGCCGTCGCCAGAGGGAGGGGACCCTGTCATGAACCGCTTGCCTGTGGCCGAGAGACGCGAGCAGCTGATCGAGGCTGCGCTCGCCGTCGCGAGCCGGGACGGCATCGATGCCGCCACCGTGCGCGCCGTCGCCGCCGAGGCGGGTGTCTCGCTGGGAGTCGTGCACTACTGCTTCCAGGACAAGGACGAGCTCCTCCGCGCCATGGCGCACGCCATCACGACCGCCAACCTCGAGCGGAGCCTCGGCGAGCTCCCCGACCAGGTCGACGACCCGGACACCGTCATCGAGGGTGTGCTGGACGCCCTGTGGACCGGCATCCGGGAGTCCCGCGGACCGCAGCTGCTCAGCTACGAGCTCACCACGTCGTCGCTGCGGCACTCCGAGCTCAACCAGGTCGCCATCGAGCAGTACCGCGGTCAGTGGGCGGCCGCGGAGCAGGTGCTGGACCTCGTCGAGCGGACCGCGCACGTCGGCTGGTCGCTGCCGCGCGGCGACCTCGCGCGCACGGTGGTCGCCGTGATCGACGGGTACTCCCTGGCGTGGCTCGTGGACGGCGACTCGGAGGCTGCGCGCGCGGGGCTGCTGGCCTTCGGCCGGTACTTGTCGACGATGGCGGTGCCCGTCGCGCTCGCACCCGTCGGCGCGGACGCCGGCGACGCCGCCGCGACTCCGGCGTGACCGTTCCCTCGCCGACCGTGCCGACTGTGTCCACGGTGATTCGTCGCGCCCGCGTCGCCACGTCCGCCGGGTTCGCCGCACAAGGCTTCGTCTACGCGGTGCTCCTCACCAGCCTCGAGGGGTTCAAGGACCGGTACGGCCTCGACGACGGGCAGATCACGCTCGTCGTGCTCGGCGTGTGCGTCATGGCTGCGCTCGGCACGCTGGTGGCCGACCGGGTGGCCCGCTCGCGCGGGGGGAGCCGGGTGGTCCTCGGGGCCGGCCTCGTGATCGTCGCGGCGTCCGTCGTGGTCGCTGCCGTGGCGCCTGGCTTCGCCCTGCTGGGCGCCGGCTTCGCGGTCTACGGGGTCGGGCTGGGCATGGTCGACGCCGGCACCAACATGCAGGCCGTGGCGGTCCAGCGCGAGTACGGGCGTTCGCTGCTGACCGGGTTCTACGCCTCGTGGTCGGCGGGCGGCATCGTCGGAGCCGTGCTGGTCGCGGTCACCACCGGCCGCACGCCGACCGATCCCGTGGCGCTCGCTCTGCTGTCGGGGACGCTCGTGGCAGGCCTCGCGGCCGGCTGGGTGCTCCGGGACGCCTGGCGGGGTCGCGGGCCGGCGGGGGTGCACGCGGACGGCGTCGCCCGGCCCGACGAGGCGCTGGCCGTGCCGGTCGGTGCGGGCGAGCGGCCCGTGGTGCCGTGGGGCGCCGTGCTGCTGCTCGGGCTCGGGGTGGTCGCGTACTACGTCGCGGACACGGCGATCTCCACCTGGAGCACCATCTACCTCGGTGACGTGCTGCTCGCGGCCGCATCGTTCGCGCCGCTCGGGTACGCCGCGTACCTCACGACCACGCTGGGCTCCCGGCTGGCCGGCGATCCCCTGGTGCGGCGGTGGGGTCGGGTGATCGTCCTGCGCGTCGCGGCGATCGTCGGTGCCCTGGGGCTGGTGCTCGTCGTCGCCGCACCCGGGCCCTGGGCGGCGCTGGTCGGCTTCGCGGTCGCCGGTGCCGGGCTCGGTGTCATCGCGCCCCTGTGCTTCTCGGCCGCCGGAGCGCTCGCCCCCGGGCACGCCGACGCGGTCGTGGCGCGGCTGAACATCTTCAACTACGTGGGCGCGGTGCTCGGTGGCGTGCTGGTGGGTGCCATCGGCAGCACGTCCTCGCTGCACTACGGCTTCCTCGTCCCGATCGTCCTGGTGGTCGCCGTGGCGGTGCTCGCGGGACGCTTCGGGGTGTCCCACGACGCCGGCACACCGGCCACAGCCGACTCGGGAGCCGGTGCGTGACGCGCACCCTCGGCGACCGCCTCGACGCGGCCACGACCGGCCTCCCCGCGCCCCTCGCGGTGGTGGACCTCGACGCCCTGGACGCCAACGCCGCCGACCTGGTGCGCCGGGCCGGCGGGACCCCGATCCGCGTCGCCAGCAAGTCGGTCCGGGTGCGGCACGTGCTCGAGCGGGTGCTCGCGCTGCCCGGGTTCGCCGGCGTGATGGCCTACTCGGTGCGCGAGGCGCTGTGGCTCGTGGCGCAGGGCGTCGACGACGTGCTGCTGGGCTACCCGAGCGTCGACACCGCGGCGCTCGACGCCCTCGCCGCCGACCCGGTGGCCGCCCGCGCGGTGACTCTCATGGTGGACGACGTCGCGCAGGTCGAGCTGGCCGCCCGCGCCGGGGACGCGCACGGCTCCACGCTGCGCGTCTGCCTCGACGTCGACGCCTCGCTCAAGCTGCGGCTCGGGCCGGTGGTCGCGCACCTGGGCGTGCGGCGCTCCCCGGTGCACACGGCGTCCGACGCGGGGGTGCTGGCTGCGGCGATCGCCCGGCGGTCCGGCGTCGACGTGGTCGGTGTCATGTTCTACGAGGCCCAGGTCGCGGGGCTGCCCGACTCGTCCCCGGCCGTCCGCGCGATCAAGCGCCTGTCCATCCGGGACCTGGCCGTCCGCCGGGCCGCCGTCGTGGACGCGGTGCAGACGGCCGTCGGCCACGAGCTGACCCTGGTGAACTCCGGCGGCTCGGGCTCGGTGGCGTCGAGTGCCGCGGACCCGGTGGTCACGGAGGTCACCGCGGGCTCCGGCCTCTTCGTGCCGACCCTGTTCGACGCCTACCGCTCGTTCACCCCCCGGCCGGCCGCGTTCTTCGGGCTCGACGTGGTGCGCATCCCCGGCCAGGGCTACGCGACCGCGTTCGGCGGCGGCTACATCGCCTCCGGTCCGCCTACCGCGTCCCGCCAGCCCAGGCCCGTGTGGCCGACGGGGCTGGCGCTCACCGGCCGCGAGGGGGCGGGCGAGGTGCAGACGCCGCTGCGGCTGTCCGGCGACGCCGACCTGCGCATCGGGGACCGGGTCTGGTTCCGGCACGCCAAGTCGGGCGAGGTCATGGAGCGCTTCGAGCAGGTGCACCTGGTCCGCGGCACCACGATCGAGTCCACGGTCCCCACCTACCGCGGCGAGCACCGCACCTTCGGCTGAGTCCGGGACGTCCGAGCATCCGGTCGCCCGGGCGCTCGCATCGTCGGACGTCCCGGTGGGTGCAGGCGTAGCGTCCGCAGCTTCGGTCGTCAGGGCGCTCGGATCCGCGGACGTTGGGGCTGGGCGGCGTGTGAAAGGCGCGGGGGTTCCGCGCCGGTAGCCTTGACCGGTGACCCTGCGCCTCTTCGACACCGCGACCCGGACGGTGCGTGACTTCGTCCCGCTCGTGCCGAACGAGGTGGGCATCTACCTGTGCGGGGCCACGGTGCAGGCGCCGCCGCACATCGGGCACCTGCGGTCGGCCATCGCGTTCGACGTGCTGGTCCGCTGGCTGCGCCGCACGGGGCACCGCGTGACGCTGGTGCGCAACGTGACGGACATCGACGACAAGATCCTGGCCAAGGCCGCCGACGCCGGTGAACCGTGGTGGGCGTGGGCGACCGAGAACGAGCGCGCGTTCAGCGCGGCCTACGACGCGCTCGGCGTGCTGCCCCCCAGCCACGAGCCCCGCGCCACCGGCCACGTGCCGGCGATGATCGAGCTCATGGACCGCCTGGTCGAGACCGGCCACGCCTACACGACCGGCCCGGGCGACGTGTGGTTCGACGTCCGCTCCTACCCGGAGTACGGCGCCCTGACCAACCAGCGCGTGGACGACATGGTCCCGGCGCCGGACGGCACCGTCGACGACACCGCCAAGCGCGACCCCCGTGACTTCGCCCTCTGGAAGGCCGCGAAGCCGGGTGAGCCGGAGACGGCCGCCTGGGACACCCCGTTCGGACGCGGTCGGCCCGGCTGGCACCTGGAGTGCTCCGCGATGGCGCAGCGCTACCTCGGCGACACCTTCGACATCCACGGCGGCGGTCTGGACCTGCGGTTCCCGCACCACGAGAACGAGCAGGCCCAGTCCCGCGCGGCCGGCTACGGGTTCGCGCAGTACTGGCTGCACAACGGCTGGGTCACGCAGGGCGGCTCCAAGATGAGCAAGTCGCTCGGCAACGGGCTGCTGGTCACCGTCGTGCTGGCCAAGGAGCGGGCGGCCGTGCTGCGGTACGCGATGACCGCCGTGCAGTACAGCTCGATGCTCGAGTGGACCGACGACACCCTGCGCGAGGCCGAGGCCACCTGGGACCGGCTGGCGGGCTTCGTCGAGCGTGCCGCCGAGAAGGTCGGGGTGGCCGACGACGCCGAGGTGGCCGCGGTCGCCCTGCCCGACGAGTTCGTGGCGGCCATGAACGACGACCTCAACGTGCCGGCCGCGCTCGCGGTGGTGCACGAGCACCTGCGGACCGGCAACTCCGCCCTCGCGCGCGGTGACCTGAGCGAGTCCCGCGACGCGATGGTCGTGCTGCGCGCGATGCTCGACGTGCTCGGCCTCGACCCGGGCGGCAGCCAGTGGCGCGCCCACGGCAGCGACGCCCGGTACGCCCGCGCGCTCGAGGCGGTCGTCGCCGCCGAGCTGGAGGCCCGCGCGCAGGCCCGCGCCGCCCGCGACTTCGCCACGTCCGACGCCATCCGGGACCGCCTCGCCGCGGCCGGCATCGTGGTCGAGGACTCGTCTTCCGGAGCGCGCTGGTCACTCGCCGCGCGCACCGACACAGCAGAGGAGAGCTGAGCCCTCCGGGGCCCCGGCTCGACCACCGAATGGAGAACTGAACATGGCTGGAAACTCCGAGCGTCGGGGGGCTGTCCGCAAGGGCAGCTCCAAGAAGGTCGCGAGCGCGGGCACGGGCGGCAAGAACCGGCGCTCGCYCGAAGGCCGCGGCCCGACGCCGAAGGCCGAGGACCGCGAGTACCACCCCGCGCACAAGGCGAAGCTCGCCGCCGAGCGGCGCGCGGTCGCGGGCACCCGCGGCACGTCCGGTCGCCAGTCGGCCGGGGCGAGCCGCAGCGCTGCCGGGTCCAAGGGCGGTCGCAAGAGCTCGACGCACGAGATCGTCTCCGGACGGAACTCGGTGGTCGAGGCCCTGCGCGCCGGCATCCCGGTGTCCACGGTCTACATCGCCTCGCGGCTCGAGGCCGACGACCGCACCCGCGAGATCATCAGCGCCGCGGGCAACTCGAACTACCCGCTCCTCGAGGTCAGCCGCGCCGAGCTGGACCGCCTGACCGACGGCTCGGTCCACCAGGGTGTCGCCATCCAGGTGCCGCCGTACGCCTACGCGGACGACGACGACCTCCTGGACGCCGCCGCGGAGTCGGACCGTCCGGCGCTCATCGTCGCGCTCGACGGCGTCACCGACCCGCGCAACCTCGGCGCAGTGCTCCGGTCCGCCGGGGCGTTCGGCGCCCACGGCGTCCTCGTGCCCGAGCGGCGCGCGGCCGGCGTCACCGCGTCGGCGTGGAAGGTCTCCGCGGGCGCGGCCGCGCGCGTGCCGGTCGCCCGGGTGACCAACCTGGTGCGCACCCTGCAGAGCCTGAAGTCGGCGGGCGTGTTCGTCGTCGGCCTGGACGGCGGCGGCGACGTGTCGATCACCGACCTGCCCTACGCCACCGACCCGCTCGTGCTCGTCGTCGGCTCCGAGGGCAAGGGCCTGTCGCGCCTGGTCCGCGAGCAGTGCGACGCCATCGCGTCCATCCCGATCACGTCGGCCGTCGAGTCGCTCAACGCCGGCGTCGCCGCGGGCATCGCCCTGTTCGAGGTGTCCCGCCAGCGCGCCGTCTAGGTGAGGGGACGCGTCAGCCGATGAGCTGGTCGCCCTCCGGGATCTCGCCGGGCTGCACGCCGAGGATCGCCTGCTCGTCGGGGCGCGTCGGCAGGATGTTCTTCACGTAGCTCTTCGCCGCGTTCTTCATCGCCACGTCCCGGCCCTGCTGCTCCGACAGGTACCAGCGGTGGTCGAGCAGCTCGTGGTAGATCTGCGCGGGCTCCAGCTTGCCGCGCAGGTCCCGCGGCACGCTGCGGACGGCCGGCTCGAAGATCTCGGTCAGCCAGTCGTGCGCGACGAACGACTCGTCGTCCCGCTGGCGGTCCGTCGCGGCGCGGAACTCGTCGAGGTCGTTGAGCAGGCGGCGCGCCTGGTTCTCCTGCACGTCGAGGCCGGTGAGCCGCATGAGCCGGCGGGAGTGGTGCCCGGCGTCGACGACCTTGGGCTGGATGCGCACGCTGGTGCCGTCGACGTCCGTGGTGATGTCGAGCTCGCCGACGTCGAAGCCGAGGTCGTTGAGCCGGTCGATGCGGGCCTGCACACGCCAGCGGTCGCCGAACGTGAAGGACTCCGACTCGGTCAGGGCGCGCCAGAGCTCGCCGTACCGCTCGGCCAGGGCGTCCCCGATGGCCACGGCGTCGACGTCCTCCTCGAGGAACTCGCCGGCCTGCAGGTCCATGAGCTCGCCGATGATGTTCACGCGGGCGACCTCGAGGTCGTAGCCGCGCTGCCCGTCGGACAGCTTGTCGTGCAGGTCGCCCGTCTCGGCGTCCACCAGGTACGCGGCGAACGTCTCGGCGTCGCGGCGGAACAGGGTGTTCGACAGTGACACGTCGCCCCAGTAGAAGCCGACCAGGTGCAGCCGGACCAGGAGCACGGCGAGCGCGTCGATGAGCCGCGTGGCGGTGTCGGGGCGCAGGGACTGGCTGAACAGCGCGCGGTACGGGAGCGAGAACGACAGGTGCTTGGTGATCAGCAYCGCCTCGAGCCGCTCGCCGTTGACGTCGCTGCGTCCGGTGATGACCCCGACGGGCTCGACGCTCGGGACGTCCAGGCGGCGCAGCTGGCGCAGCAGCTCGTACTCGCGGTACGCCACGGTCTCGCCGATCTCCTTGACCGCGACCACGCGGCCGGACATCTTGGCGAACCGCACGATGTGCCGGGAGATGCCGCGGGGCAGGGCGGCGAGCGTCTCGGCCGGCCACTCCTCCAGCGGGATGTGCCACGGCAGGTCGAGGAGGGCGGGGTCGGGCGAGGCCGCGGTGATCTGCAGGCGCTGCGGCGTCGGGCTCATGGGCCGATCCTCTCAGAGAACCCCGACAGGGAAACGACAGGGCGGCCCCGGCCGAAGCCGGGACCGCCCTGACGGGGACTGCTCAGGTCAGACGGCGATCCGCTCGCCCGAACCTGCGTGGAACAGGTGGGTCTCGCCCTCGCGGATGCGGATGTAGATCGTCTGGCCCTTGGCGGGGACCTCGCGGGGGTCGACACGGACGATGACCTGCGCGTCGCCGGCACCGGAGTGCACCGCGTCCGCGCGGCCGAACTCGTTGGTGAGCGAGCCGTAGACGAACGCGTCGGAGCCGAGCTCCTCGACGATGTTCACGATGACCGGGATGCCGTCCGGCGTGCCCTCGGGCACGACGTCGAGCGACTCGGGACGGAAACCGACGGTGACGTGGTTCTTGTCGTCCTCGGTGAACTGGCCGATGACCGAGCGCTGCACGGCGACGCGGGCGCGGCCCAGGTTGGCGACGCCGTCGAGCACGGGGAACGTGCCGATGTTCATGGCCGGCGAGCCGATGAAGCCGGCGACGAACACGTTGGCCGGGGTGTCGTACATGTCGCGCGGCGTGCCGACCTGCTGCAGGAGGCCGTCCTTGAGGACCGCGATGCGGTCACCCATGGTCAGGGCCTCGGTCTGGTCGTGCGTGACGTAGACGGTGGTGACACCGAGACGACGCTGCAGCGACGCGATCTGCGTACGGGTCTGGACGCGGAGCTTGGCGTCGAGGTTCGACAGCGGCTCGTCCATGAGGAACACCTGGGGCGAACGCACGATGGCGCGGCCCATGGCGACGCGCTGACGCTGGCCACCCGAGAGGGCCTTCGGCTTGCGGTCGAGGTACTGGGACAGGTCGAGGATCTTGGCAGCCTCCTCGACGCGCTGACGGATCTCCGCCTTCGGGGTGCCGGCGATCTTGAGCGCGAAGCCCATGTTGTCGGCGACCGTCATGTGCGGGTACAGCGCGTAGTTCTGGAAGACCATCGCGATGTCGCGGTCCTTCGGCTGGACGTCCGTGACGTCGCGGTCGCCGATGAGGATGCGGCCCGAGTTGACGTCCTCGAGGCCCGCGAGCATGCGGAGCGACGTGGACTTGCCACAACCGGAGGGGCCGACGAGGACGAGGAACTCGCCGTCCTCGATGTGGAGGTCGAGCGAGTCGACAGCGGGGCGCTCAGTGCCCGGGTAGACCCGGGAGGCCTTGTCGAAAGTGACCGTTGCCATGGCTGATCAATCCCTTCACCGGCAGGTACGTGCCGGACGATCCGTAGTGAAGAGTGTCAAGAGTGTCCTCGATGACACGGGCACCGGAAGGAGGGTTGTCCTGCGGTGACCCGGGGTCATCATGCCATACCGGTGTGGACGGTCCACACCCGGAAGTGACACGCACCACGTTCAGCCCAGCACGATCCCCGACCCGTCGCGGAACCGGACCAGCAGCCGGCCGGCGTAGTCGGTGACCTCGTCGATACCCTCCGGATCGCCGGCGGTCAGCCGGGTCAGGTCGACGCTCCGAGCGCGGCGACCGTCGGTGAGCGCGAGCCCGAGCAGCGTGCGGTCGGGGGTGACGACGACCACCAGGGACCCGTCCGTGCCCAGGTAGGCCGGCACGGCGCCCACCGGTACGGACCACCGGACCTCGCCGGTGCGGGCGTCGCGCGCGACGACGTCGGCACCCTCCGCGGTGTGCACGACGCCGTCGACGAGCAGCGGGTCGCCCCGGACGCCCTCGGCGCGCCAGAGCTCGTCGCCCGTGCGGGCGTCGCGGGCCACGAGGGCGACGCCGTCCCAGCCGCCGTCGCCCCCGGTGAGCAGGACGACCCCGGGCGCGGTGCCGTCGTCCACGGACAGCCGGGCGGGCAGCTCGCCCACCGCGACGCGTGCCCCCGCAGCGGTGACCAGAACGCCCGCGGGCACCGCGAAGTTCTGCCAGGGCATCCACACGAGCGTGCCGGAGCGTCCCAGCTCCGCCCAACCGTCCGTCGCGACCGTGACGTCGCCCCGAGGCGACCCGTCGGCGCCGAACAGCCAGGCGTGCCCGCTGTCGGTCAGGAGCACCCGGTCGTCGTCCGCGGCGAGGGCCGGCTCGGAGGGGAACACGTCGTCGCCGATCCGGACCTCGTGGACCTGCGGCACCACGGGCGTGCTGCGCCGCCACAGCACCGACCCCGTGGTGGGGTCCGTCGCGGTGAGCGTCCAGCGCACCCCACCACGACCGTCCTGCGCGGGCGTCGCGCGCACCAGCTGCGAGGCCGTCGTCGACCACAACGAGCCGGGCGGGACCGTCGGGGTGGCGAGCACCGTGCCGGCGACGGGGTCCAGCACCATCAGCGGGGTCACGGCGCCGCCGGACGCGACGGGGGAGACCTCGGCCGCGCAGACCGCCAGCGGCCCGTCGCCCGACCGCACCGTGGTGCACCGCACCCACACCGACGGGAACTCGGAGCGACCTCCCGGCGGCAGTGCGGCGTCGAGCGGGAACGGCACGGACCACCGCCGGTCGCCGGTGGCGGGGTCGATGCCGCGCAGGTCCACCCCGCCCGCACGGTAGTCGGCGCCGACCACCCAGCCGCCCGCGCTGTCGCCGGCGACGAGGGAGCCGACGGCGGGTGTCCACGGCCACAGCACGCCCGGTAGGTCCGCGAGGGGGCGCAGGACGCCGGGCACGTCGGCGAGGTACCGCAGCCGTGCGCGCTCGCGGGCGTCGAGCCACGACTGCACACCGAGCAGGACCAGCACGAGGGCGACGACCGAGGCGGTCACCCGGCCCGCGTGCCGCCGCGCCCGGGAGCGGACCCGCGGCGTGCGGGTCTCGTCGTCACGGTCACGGTGCTCGTCGCGCTCCTCGAGCTCGACTCGCGCGAGATGCCCGACCGGCGCGCTCATCGCTCACCCGAGGACGGCGACCGAGCCGCTGTCCATCCACACGTACAGGCGCGGGTCGTGCCAGCCCGACCGGAAGCCCTGCACGAAGACGGTCGACCGGTCCCCGGCCACCTCCTCGGACAGGTCGGTGCTCCACGCCAGCTCCCCGTCGCGCAGCGAGTAGGCCTCCAGCSTGACGCCGAGCCCGGGGACCAGCAGGTACGTGCCGTCGGTCGACAGCTGGTGCGCCAGGCGCTCGAGCGGGGTCCGCCACAGCACCGCGCCGGTCGTGGCGTCGAGCGCGCGCAGGGAGTCGCTGGTGGCCACGTAGAGCGTCCCGTCCAGCATCAGGGCGGCGACGATGGTCCCGGTCAGGTGCCAGAGGCGCTCGCCCGTGCGAGCGGAGCGGCCGCTGAGCCCGTCGGTGCCGCGCCCGCCCTCGCCGACCGTGAGCACCACGCCCGGCGCGGAGCCGTCGTCGACCGCGAGCCAGCCGGCGGCCTCGTCGACGGGGATCTCGGTCCCGTCCTCCAGCAGCAGGGTGCCCTGGTACAGGTCCGACGACGTCCAGGTGCTCTTGATGAACACGCCCGCCCGAGCGGGCTGCAGCCACGACGCCGGCTCGAGCGGCACGTCCTGCACCAGCTCCCCGTCGGTGGTCAGGACCCAGGCGTGGTTGTCGACGCCCACCACGATCCGGTCGTCGTAGGTCTGCAGGGAGGCTGCGATCGTCCCGGACAGGCCTTCCGGGCCGTCGTCCCGGCTGACGAGCTCGGTCGGTGGGGAGGCCCAGGTCCAGCGGGTGTCGCCGCTGACGAGGTCGGTGGCCGTGACCGACCAGCGCACCGCGTCGGCGTCGTCGGTCACCCGCTCGGCGAGCAGCATCGCGTCGTCCGTGAACGCGAGCCCCGAGCCGCCGTCCACCACGCGCTCGGCCAGCAGCCTGCCGTCGTCCGGGTCGAGGATCCAGACCGAGGACGGGGGGATCCCCTGGACGTCCTCGCCGTACTGCTGCGAGACGCACGCGGCCAGGTGCGCGCCCCCGTGGCGGATCGCGCTGCAGGAGATCCAGAGCTCGGGCGAAGAGCTCGTGGGCGTCGGCTGGGGCGTGGGCAGGTCCACCGGGGTTGCCCAGGCGACGACCCCGGTGTCCGGGTCGAGCCCGACGATCGAGGGGGCGCCGTCGGCGGCCTGGATCCCGCCGACGAGCACGCCGTCGACCATCGCACCCGACTGCAGAGCGGCTGCCAGCTGGGGGTCGGCACGCCAGATCACGCCGATCGACGCGTCGGCCGGCGGCACGACGCCGGGGATGGCCGCGAGCGCGGCGAGGCGTGCGGACTCGCGACGGTCGATGACGAGCTGGGTGACCAGGAGCGTCGCGGCGAGGACCGCGGCGGTCGGCACGAGCGACCGGGCGTGGCGGCGCAGCCAGGTCCGGGCGGCGAGCACGTCGTCGGGCCGCTCCACGGGGGCAGCGTCGTCGAGCGCGACGGCCACGCGCCGCCCCGGCACCCCGGCCGTGGACGACCGCACGGGCTCGTCCACGGTCTCGACGAGCTCGACCTGGTGCATCCGGCCGGGCATGTTCCGCACGCTACGCCTCGGTCGTACGACCGACCACAGGCCGTCGGCGGCGGCTCAGAGCCCGTCGGCAAGCACCGCGAGCGCGGCCACCAGCTCGTCCGGGCCGTCGACGCGGAAGCGCGCCGCCGTCTGTCCGAGACCCACCTTCACGGTCAGGTCGTCGTCGCGGAGCGCCTCGAAGGCGTGCTCGTCGGTGACGTCGTCGCCGGCGTACAGGACCACCGGTGCGCCGAGCTCGTCGCGCAGCGCGGTGAGGGCCTCGCCCTTGCTCGCCCGCAGCACGGAGATCTCGACGACGTCCTTGCCGTGCAGGACCCCGGAGCCGAGCCGCTCCCCGAGCGCGATCGCCTCCTCCTCGGCCGGGCGGGCCACCGAGTCCTCCGCGAGCCGGGTGTGCACGACGACCGCGGTCGGCTTCGTCTCGACCCAGACGCCGTCCCGCCCGCGAGTGATCCGTGCCGCCTCCGCACCCAGCGACGCCAGCCGGTCCGCCTGCTCGTCGGTCAGCCGGACGACGTCGCGGTCGAGGCCGAACGTCGTCACGCGCGCCCGCTCCGCGCCGTGGCTGCCGATGAGGAACGTCCCGGGCGGCACCTGGGCCAGCGTGTGCAGGTCGTGCATGTGG
>NZ_JBFUHU010000036.1:0-16320 GCF_056402235.1 Cellulomonas sp. P4_B5_2 | reverse complement strand
GCCCCGAGGGGCGAGCATCACTTGATGATCTTGATGACCTTGCCCGAGCCGACGGTGCGGCCACCCTCGCGGATGGCGAAGCCGAGGCCCTCCTCCATCGCGATGGGCTGGATGAGGTTCACGTGGATCTCGGTGTTGTCGCCGGGCATGACCATCTCGGTGCCCTCGGGCAGCGTGATGACGCCGGTGACGTCGGTGGTGCGGAAGTAGAACTGGGGGCGGTAGTTCCCGTAGAACGGGTTGTGACGGCCACCCTCGTCCTTGGCCAGGATGTAGACCTGGCCCTCGAACTCGGTGTGCGGGGTGATCGAGCCGGGCTTGACGACGACCTGGCCGCGCTCGACCTCCTCGCGCTTCGTGCCACGCAGGAGCAGACCGACGTTCTCGCCGGCCTCGGCGTAGTCGAGCAGCTTGCGGAACATCTCGACGCCGGTGACCGTGGTCTTGATCGCCTTCTCCTTGATGCCGACGATCTCCACCTCCTCGTTCACCTTGAGCTTGCCGCGCTCCACGCGACCGGTGACGACGGTGCCACGACCGGTGATCGTGAAGACGTCCTCGATCGGCATGAGGAAGGGCTTGTCGATGTCGCGCACCGGGTCCGGCACGGACTCGTCGACGGCGGCGAGCAGGTCCTCGACGGACTTGACCCAGATCGGGTCGCCCTCGAGCGCCTTCAGGCCGGAGACGCGCACGACGGGGACCTCGTCGCCGTCGAAGCCCTGGGCCGAGAGCAGCTCGCGCACCTCGACCTCGACGAGCTCCAGGATCTCCTCGTCGTCGACCATGTCGGTCTTGTTCAGCGCGACGAGCAGGTAGGGCACGCCGACCTGACGGGCGAGCAGGACGTGCTCACGCGTCTGGGCCATCGGGCCGTCGGTCGCCGCGACCACGAGGATGGCGCCGTCCATCTGCGCCGCACCGGTGATCATGTTCTTGATGTAGTCCGCGTGACCCGGAGCGTCGACGTGAGCGTAGTGACGCTTCTCCGTCTGGTACTCCACGTGCGCGATGTTGATGGTGATACCGCGCTGCTTCTCCTCGGGCGCCTTGTCGATCTCGTCGAACGGCGTGAAGGGGTTCAGGTCGGGGTACTTGTCGTGCAGCACCTTCGAGATGGCCGCGGTCAGCGTCGTCTTGCCGTGGTCGACGTGGCCGATGGTGCCGATGTTGACGTGCGGCTTCGTCCGCTCGAACTTCGCCTTGCCCACTGGGTGTCCTCCTCAGGACTTGGTAGAGATTGGCCGACGTTCTGCGGCTACCGGACGGTAGCCGTTCGACGCGGCGTCCTACGGGTCGGTTTGTGTGATGGAACTACAGGGTTCGACCTGTGGGACTACTCGCCCCGGGTCTTCTTGATGATTTCCTCGGCAACGTTCCGAGGAACCTCGGCGTAGCTGTCGAACTGCATCGAGTACACCGCGCGACCCTGGGTCTTCGACCGCAGGTCACCGACGTACCCGAACATCTCGGAGAGGGGCACCGTGGCGCGGATGACCTTCACGCCCGTTGCGTCCTCCATGGCAAGGATCATGCCGCGGCGCGAGTTGATGTCGCCGATGACGTCACCCATGTACTCCTCAGGAGTACGGACCTCGACGGCCATGACCGGCTCCAGCAGAACCGGGTCGGCCTTGCGGACCGCTTCCTTGAGGATCATCGAGCCCGCGATCTTGAACGCCATCTCCGAGGAGTCGACGTCGTGCGCGGCACCGTCGAGCAGGATCGCCTTGACGCCCACGAGCGGGAAGCCCGCGAGGACGCCGAGCTGCATCGCGCTCTGGATGCCGGCGTCGACCGACGGGATGTACTCGCGCGGGATGCGGCCACCGGTGACCTTGTTCGAGAACTCGTACAGCTCGCCCTCGGCGGGGTCCAGCGGCTCGAAGGTCATCTGGACCTTCGCGTACTGGCCCGAGCCACCGGTCTGCTTCTTGTGCACGTAGTCGATCTTCTCGACCGAGCGACGGATCGTCTCGCGGTACGCGACCTGCGGCTTGCCGACGTTGGCCTCGACCTTGARCTCGCGACGCATGCGGTCCACGAGGATGTCGAGGTGGAGCTCGCCCATGCCGCCGATGACGGTCTGGCCGGTCTCCTCGTCGTGCTTGACGCGGAAGGTCGGGTCCTCCTCGGCCAGCTTCTGGATGGCCACGGAGAGCTTCTCCTGGTCACCCTTCGTCTTCGGCTCGATGGCGACGTCGATCACCGGCTCCGGGAACGTCATCGACTCGAGCACGACGGGGTGCGCCGGGTCGCTCAGGGTGTCACCCGTGGTGACGTCCTTGAGACCGATGAACGCGTAGATGTGACCCGCCGTGGCGTCGTCGACCGGGTTCTCCTTGTTGGAGTGCATCTGGAAGAGCTTCCCGATGCGCTCCTTCTTGTTCTTGGTCGAGTTGAGCACCTGGGCGCCCTGCGCCACCTTGCCGGAGTAGACCCGGACGTAGGTGAGCTTGCCGAAGAACGGGTGCGAGGCGACCTTGAACGCGAGGGCCGAGAACGGCTCCGTCGAGTCGGGGTGACGCTCGACGACGAGCTCGGGGTCCTTCATGTCGTGGCCCTCGACCGCCGGGACGTCCAGGGGCGTCGGCAGGTAGTCGATGACGGCGTCGAGCATGGGCTGGACGCCCTTGTTCTTGAACGCCGAACCGCACAGGACCGGGTATGCCTCGCTGGAGACGGTGAGCTTGCGGATACCGCGCTTGATCTCGGCGACCGTCAGCTCTTCGCCACCCAGGAACTTCTCGAGCAGCTCGTCGTCGGTCTCGGCGACGGCCTCGAGGAGTGCTGCGCGGTACTGGTCCGCCTTCTCGACCAGGTCGGCCGGGATGTCCTCGACCTCGTACTTCTCGCCCAGGGCGGTCTCGCCGCGCCAGACGAGGGCACGCATGGTGACCAGGTCCACGACGCCGATGAAGTCGTTCTCGGCGCCGATGGGCAGCTGGATGACCAGCGGCCGGGCCTTGAGGCGGTTCACGATGGTGTCGACGGTGAAGTAGAAGTCCGCGCCGAGCTTGTCCATCTTGTTGACGAAGCAGATGCGCGGGACGTCGTACTTGTCGGCCTGACGCCAGACGGTCTCGGACTGGGGCTCGACGCCCTCCTTGCCGTCGAAGACGGCGACGGCGCCGTCGAGGACGCGCAGCGATCGCTCCACCTCGACGGTGAAGTCCACGTGGCCCGGGGTGTCGATGATGTTGATCTGGTTGTCGTGCCAGTAGCAGGTCGTCGCGGCGGACGTGATCGTGATGCCGCGCTCCTGCTCCTGCTCCATCCAGTCCATCGTCGACGCGCCGTCGTGCGTCTCACCGATCTTGTAGTTGACCCCGGTGTAGAAGAGGATCCGCTCGGTGGTCGTCGTCTTGCCGGCATCGATGTGAGCCATGATGCCGATGTTGCGGACCTTCGTGAGGTCCGTCAGCACATCCAGTGCCACGTGAGTTGCCCCTTGTCGGTTGGCTTGGGTGGCGCCACCGGTCCGGCCCGAGGATCGGACCGGCGGCGCAGCGCCCGTGGGTGCCGGGATTACCAGCGGTAGTGCGCGAAGGCCTTGTTGGACTCGGCCATCTTGTGCATGTCCTCGCGACGCTTCACCGCGGCACCGAGGCCGTTGGACGCGTCGAGGATCTCGTTCATGAGGCGCTCGGTCATCGTCTTCTCGCGGCGAGCGCGCGAGTAGTCGGTGAGCCAGCGCAGCGCGAGGGTGGTCTGACGGACCGGGCGCACCTCGACGGGCACCTGGTACGTGGCGCCACCGACGCGGYGCGAGCGCACCTCGAGCGACGGGCGGACGTTGTCCAGCGCGCGCTTGAGCACGACGACCGGGTCGCCCTGCGTCTTCTCACGGACACCCTCGAGGGCGCCGTAGACGATGTGCTCCGCGACGGACTTCTTGCCGTCGAGCAGGACCTTGTTGATCAGCTGCGTGACGACCGGGGACCCGTAGACGGGGTCGATGACGAGCGGCCGCTTGGGGGCCGGACCCTTGCGAGGCATCAGCCCACCTTCTTCGCGCCGTAGCGGCTGCGCGCCTGCTTACGGTTCTTGACGCCCTGCGTGTCGAGGGCACCTCGGACGATCTTGTACCGGACACCCGGGAGGTCCTTCACACGGCCACCGCGCACGAGCACGATCGAGTGCTCCTGCAGGTTGTGACCGACACCGGGGATGTACGCGGTGACCTCGACCTGGCTCGAGAGGCGGACGCGCGCGACCTTGCGGAGCGCGGAGTTCGGCTTCTTCGGGGTCGTGGTGTAGACGCGGGTGCACACACCGCGTCGCTGGGGGGAGCCCTTGAGGGCAGGCGTCTTCGACTTGTTCGTCTTCGCCTGCCGGCCCTTGCGGACCAGCTGCTGGATCGTAGGCACTACGTCTCCGTCTGTTGGATGAATCTCTGGTCGACCGGCACCCGTCACCCTGGACGGCCGGCATGGTCGAGGATCGTCGCCCGTCGCGCGACTACCTCGCAGTTCTTGCGTCCCGCACCGACCCCCGCGCCCGGGCGTGTCGCCCCGGTCCTCCGCACCGCAGTCCGCAAGGTTGCCTTGAGGAGAGACGGCGCGGTGGAGAGAGACCACCCGATGCCCTCGGACGCACCATCCTGAACTGAGTCCAGAACCAAGGCGTCCACCGAGTGCATGCGCGAGAGCCCGACGGCGCGGGCACGGTGTCCTACGTTACCTGGCGCCTGGGGAGGCGTCAAAGCGGCTGACCACAGAGCCAGCCCTTGCGGGCCACCCCTGAAGAACACCCGGGCCGCACCGGGGATTCCCGGGACAAAAGGCCCGAGGGGGCCCACCGTGACGGTGGACCCCCTCGGGTCGGCATGTGAGGCCGACGTCAGCGGTAGTCGCCGAAGTCGATGTCCTCGAGCGGGATCGCCTCGCCGGAGCCGAGGCCCAGGGCGGGGAAGTCGATCTCGTCGTAGCCGAAGGTCGGGTACAGCTCGGCCTTGGCCTCCTCGGTGGGCTCGACCGCGATGTTGCCGTAGCGGGGAAGCCCCGTGCCGGCCGGGATGAGCTTGCCGAGGATGACGTTCTCCTTGAGGCCGAGCAGCGGGTCGGACCGACCCGACATCGCAGCCTCGGTGAGCACCCGGGTGGTCTCCTGGAAGGAGGCCGCCGACAGCCACGAGTCCGTCGCGAGCGACGCCTTCGTGATGCCCATGAGCTCCGGACGACCCGACGCCGGCTGACCGCCCTCGGACACCGCAGCGCGGTTCGCGTCCTCGAAGCGCCCACGCTCGGCGAGCTCGCCGGGCAGCAGGTCGGTGGTGCCGGAGTCGAGGACCGTCACGCGGCGCAGCATCTGCCGCACGATGACCTCGATGTGCTTGTCGTGGATGTCCACACCCTGCGAGGAGTAGACGACCTGCACCTCGTCGACCAGGTGCTTCTGCGTGGCACGCGGGCCGAGGATGCGCAGGACCTTCTTCGGGTCCACCGCACCCACGACGAGCTGGGTACCCACGGAGACGTGGTCGCCGTCCGAGATCAGCAGGCGCGAGCGCTTGGTGATCGGGTAGGCGATCTCCTCGGAGCCGTCGTCGGGCGTGAGGACGAGGCGACGCGAACGGTCACCCTCCTCCACCGCGATGCGACCCGAGAACTCCGCGATGGGCGCCTCACCCTTGGGGGTGCGGGCCTCGAAGAGCTCCTGGACACGCGGCAGACCCTGCGTGATGTCGTCGGCCGACGCCACACCACCGGTGTGGAAGGTACGCATCGTCAGCTGCGTGCCGGGCTCACCGATCGACTGGGCCGCGATGATGCCGACGGCCTCGCCGATGTCGACGAGCTTGCCGGTGGCCAGCGAACGGCCGTAGCAGCGCGCGCAGGTGCCGACGCGGGACTCGCAGGTGAGCACCGAGCGGATCTTCATCTCGGTGACACCGGCCTCGAGGAGGCGGTCCAGCAGCACGTCGCCGACGTCGTCACCGGCGTGACCGATGACCTCGCCGTCGATCTCGACGTCCGTCGCCAGCGTGCGCGAGTAGACGCTCGTCTCGACCTTGTCGTGACGACGCAGCGTGCCGTCGGTCCCGGGGACGCCGATCGGCATGGTCAGACCACGCTCGGTGCCGCAGTCGTCCTCACGGACGATTACGTCCTGCGAGACGTCCACCAGACGACGGGTCAGGTAGCCCGAGTCGGCGGTCCGCAGAGCGGTGTCCGCCAGACCCTTGCGGGCACCGTGCGTCGCGATGAAGTACTCGAGGACCGACAGCCCCTCGCGGTAGTTCGACTTGATCGGGCGAGGGATGATCTCGCCCTTCGGGTTGGCGACGAGGCCACGCATACCGGCGATCTGGCGGACCTGCATCCAGTTGCCGCGCGCGCCCGAGCCGACCATCTTGTAGACGGTGTTCTGGCGCGGGAAGTTCTCCTGCATCGCCTTGGCGACCTTGTCGGTGGCCTGCGTCCAGATCTCGATGAGCTCCTGACGACGCTCGTCGTCGGTGATCAGGCCCTTCTCGTACTGGCCCTGCACCTTCGCCGCACGTCCCTCGTGCTCCTCGAGGATGGCCGCCTTGGCCGACGGGGTCGCGACGTCCGAGATGGAGATCGTGACGCCCGAGCGGGTGGCCCAGCGGAAGCCGGCCTCCTTGAGCGCGTCCAGCGAGGCAGCGACCTCGACCTTGGGGTAGCGCTCGGCCAGGTCGTTGACGATGACCGAGAGGCGCTTCTTGTCGACGACGCCGTTCTCGTACGGGTAGTCGACGGGCAGGAGCTCGTTGAAGAGCGCCCGGCCCAGCGTCGTCTCGTACAGGAGCACGTCGCCCTCGGACCAGCCCTCGGGTGCGTCCTCCTCGGTCAGGACCAGGTCGTCGAAGCGGATGCGCACCACGGCGTTGAGGTCCAGGGAACCCTGGTCGAACGCCATGATCGCCTCGGAGACCGTGCTGAACGCACGGCCGGCGCCGAGCGCCTCGTCCTTGTCGTTGGTCAGGTGGTACAGGCCGATGATCATGTCCTGCGAGGGCATGGTCACCGGACGACCGTCCGACGGCTTGAGGATGTTGTTGCTCGAGAGCATGAGGATGCGGGCCTCGGCCTGCGCCTCCGCGCTCAGGGGCAGGTGGACGGCCATCTGGTCACCGTCGAAGTCCGCGTTGAACGCGGCGCAGACGAGCGGGTGCAGGTGGATCGCCTTGCCCTCGACCAGCTGGGGCTCGAACGCCTGGATGCCCAGACGGTGCAGCGTGGGTGCGCGGTTGAGCAGCACCGGGTGCTCCGTGATGACCTCCTCGAGCACGTCCCAGACCACGGGACGGGCGCGCTCGACCATGCGCTTGGCCGACTTGATGTTCTGCGCGTGGTTGAGGTCCACGAGGCGCTTCATCACGAACGGCTTGAACAGCTCGAGCGCCATCTGCTTGGGCAGGCCGCACTGGTGGAGCTTGAGCTGCGGGCCGACGACGATGACCGAACGGCCCGAGTAGTCGACGCGCTTGCCGAGCAGGTTCTGACGGAACCGACCCTGCTTGCCCTTGAGCATGTCCGAGATCGACTTGAGCGGGCGGTTGCCCGGACCCGTCACCGGACGGCCACGGCGGCCGTTGTCGAACAGCGAGTCGACGGCCTCCTGGAGCATCCGCTTCTCGTTGTTGACGATGATCTCGGGCGCGCCCAGGTCGAGCAGCCGCTTGAGGCGGTTGTTSCGGTTGATCACGCGGCGGTACAGGTCGTTCAGGTCCGAGGTGGCGAAGCGGCCACCGTCGAGCTGGACCATCGGACGCAGGTCCGGCGGGATGACCGGGACGGCGTCGAGCACCATGCCGGTGGGCGAGTTGGTCGTCGTGAGGAACGCGTTGACGACCTTGAGCCGCTTCAGGGCACGCGTCTTGCGCTGGCCCTTGCCGGTCTTGATGATCTCGCGCAGCGAGTCGGACTCGGCCTCGAGGTCGAACGCCTCGAGACGCTTCTGGATCGCCGCGGCGCCCATCGAGCCCTCGAAGTAGTTGCCGTACCGGTCCTGGAGCTGGCGGTAGAGCATCTCGTCGCCCTCGAGGTCGGCGACCTTGAGGTTCTTGAACCGGTCCCAGACCGCGTCGAGGCGGTCCAGCTCCAGGTCCGCACGCTTGCGGATCTGCGCCATCTCGCGCTCGGCGGAGTCGCGCACCTTGCGGCGTGCGTCGGCCTTGGCACCCTCGGCCTCGAGCTCGGCCAGGTCGGCCTCGAGCTTGGTGGCGCGGGTGTTGATGTCGTTGTCGCGGCGGTCCGAGATCTCCTTCTTCTCCAGGTCGATCCCGTTCTGGAGGTTGGGGAGGTCCTCGTGCCGGCCGTCGACGTCGACCCACGTGATCATGTAGGCCGCGAAGTAGATGACCTTCTCGAGGTCCTTCGGGGCGAGGTCGAGCAGGTAGCCGAGGCGCGACGGCACRCCCTTGAAGWACCAGATGTGSGTSACRGGMGCGGCSAGCTCGATGTGGCCCATGCGCTCACGRCGSACCTTGGMRCGGGTCACCTCGACGCCGCAGCGCTCRCAGATGATGCCCTTGAARCGSACGCGCTTGTACTTRCCGCAGTAGCACTCCCAGTCCCGGGTGGGACCGAAGATCTTCTCGCAGAACAGGCCATCCTTCTCCGGCTTCAGGGTCCGGTAGTTGATGGTCTCGGGCTTCTTCACCTCGCCGTGCGACCAGGCACGGATGTCGTCGGCCGAGGCAAGGCCGATACGCAGCTCGTCGAAGACGTTGACGTCGAGCAAGAGGGGTCCTACTTCCTTCGCTTGCCGGTCTCGAGGACCAGCGGAACGGAAATGTTGCTAAAGGGTGCGGGCACCCCGGTCGGCATCTCGGGTGAGCAACCGACCGGGGGCTCGACGTCAGATCTCTTCGACGCTGCTGGCGTTCGGACGCCGGGACAGGTCGATGCCGAGCTCTTCCGCTGCGCGGTAGACCTCGTCGTCGTTCTCCTTCATGTCGATGGAGACGCCGTCCGAGGAGAGCACCTCCACGTTCAGGCAGAGCGACTGCATCTCCTTGAGGAGGACCTTGAAGGACTCCGGGATGCCCGAGTCGGGGATGTTCTCCCCCTTGACGATCGCCTCGTACACCTTGACGCGTCCGGGGACGTCGTCCGACTTGATGGTGAGGAGCTCCTGCAGCGTGTAGGCAGCGCCGTACGCCTCGAGGGCCCACACCTCCATCTCGCCGAACCGCTGGCCACCGAACTGCGCCTTACCACCCAGCGGCTGCTGCGTGATCATCGAGTACGGACCCGTGGAA
The DNA here is from genome assembly GCF_056402235.1 of Cellulomonas sp. P4_B5_2. Lineage (NCBI taxonomy): Bacteria > Bacillati > Actinomycetota > Actinomycetes > Micrococcales > Cellulomonadaceae > Cellulomonas > Cellulomonas sp. P4_B5_2. The sequence goes on along the minus strand of NZ_JBFUHU010000036.1, from coordinate 7,088 downwards.
CGTGCGTGGATCTTGTCGTCGACGAGGTGGTGCAGCTTGAGGATGTACATGTAGCCGACCGCGACCGGGTCCGGGAACGGCTCGCCGGAGCGCCCGTCGAACAGGCGCGCCTTGCCGTCGCCCCCGACGGTGCGGACACCGTCACGGTTCGGCAGCGTGGCCGAGAGCAGACCGGTGAGGGTCGTCTCCGGGACACCGTCGAACACGGGCGTCGCGACCGGGTTGCCGGCCGGCGACGACGCGGCGATGGCCGGGACGTCGTCCCGCCAGGACACGTCACCCTCGGCGAGCTGGATGTCCCAGCCCTGCTTGGCCACCCAACCGAGGTGCGTCTCGAGGACCTGGCCGACGTTCATACGACCGGGCACACCGAGCGGGTTGAGGACGACGTCGACCGCGGTCCCGTCGGCGAGGAACGGCATGTCCTCGACCGGCAGGATCTTGGAGATGACGCCCTTGTTGCCGTGACGGCCGGCCAGCTTGTCGCCGTCCGTGATCTTGCGGCGCTGCGCGATGTACACGCGGACCAGCTCGTTCACGCCGGCGGGCAGCTCGTCGCCGTCCTCCCGGCTGAACGTGCGGACCTCGATGACCGTGCCGGACTCGCCGTGGGGCACCTTGAGCGACGTGTCCCGGACCTCGCGCGCCTTCTCACCGAAGATCGCACGGAGCAGGCGCTCCTCCGGGGTCAGCTCGGTCTCGCCCTTGGGCGTGACCTTGCCGACGAGGATGTCGCCGGCCGCGACCTCGGCGCCGATGCGGATGATCCCGCGCTCGTCCAGGTCCGCGAGGACCTCCTCGGAGACGTTCGGGATGTCCCGCGTGATCTCCTCCGGGCCGAGCTTGGTGTCGCGCGCGTCGACCTCGTGCTCCTCGATGTGGATCGAGGACAGGACGTCGTCCTGCACGAGGCGCTGCGACAGGATGATCGCGTCCTCGTAGTTGTGGCCCTCCCACGACATGAACGCGACCAGCAGGTTGCGGCCGAGCGCGAGCTCGCCCTCGTCCGTGGCCGGGCCGTCGGCGAGCACCGAGTTGACCTCGACGCGGGCGCCCTGGTCGACCAGCACGCGCTGGTTGTAGGACGTGCCCTGGTTCGAGCGACGGAACTTGGCGACGCGGTACGTCGACGTGGTGGCGTCGTCGTTGGCGACGACGATCAGGTCCGCCGACACCTCGGTGACGACACCTGGCTTCGTCGCGACGATGACGTCGCCCGCGTCGATGGCCGCACGACGCTCCATACCGGTACCCACGAGCGGGGCCTCGGAACGGACCAGCGGGACGGCCTGGCGCTGCATGTTGGCGCCCATGAGGGCGCGGTTGGCGTCGTCGTGCTCGAGGAACGGGATCAGGGCCGTGGCCACCGACACCATCTGGCGCGGGGAGACGTCCATGTAGTCGACGGCCTCGCCGGCGACGTACTCGATCTCGCCGCCCTTGACGCGGACCAGGACGCGGTCCTCCTCGAAGGCACCGTTGGCCTTGAGCGGGGCGTTCGCCTGCGCGATGACGTGGCGGTCCTCGTCGTCGGCGGTCAGGTAGTGGACCTCGTCGGAGACCTTGCCCTTGATGACCTTGCGGTACGGGGTCTCGACGAAGCCGAACGGGTTGATCCGCCCGTACGTGGCGAGCGAGCCGATGAGGCCGATGTTCGGGCCCTCAGGGGTCTCGATCGGGCACATGCGGCCGTAGTGCGACKGGTGGACGTCACGGACCTCCATGCCGGCGCGGTCGCGGGACAGACCACCCGGGCCCAGCGCGGACAGGCGACGCTTGTGCGTCAGGCCCGMGAGGGGGTTGTTCTGGTCCATGAACTGCGACAGCTGCGACGTGCCGAAGAACTCCTTGATCGACGCCACCACGGGGCGGATGTTGATCAGGGTCTGCGGGGTGATCGCCTCGACGTCCTGCGTCGTCATGCGCTCGCGCACGACGCGCTCCATCCGCGACAGGCCCGTGCGGACCTGGTTCTGGATGAGCTCGCCGACCGCGCGGATGCGACGGTTGCCGAAGTGGTCGATGTCGTCGGGCTCGACGCGGATCTCCACGGACTCGCCGCCACGCGTGCCGGGCAGCGAGGGCAGGTCGATGTGCAGCGACGCGAGGTACTTGATCGTCGCGACGACGTCGTCCTTGGACAGGACCGAGTCGGCGAGCGGGACGTCCAGGCCGAGCTTCTTGTTCAGCTTGTAGCGGCCGACCTTGGCGAGGTCGTAGCGCTTCGGGTTGAAGTAGAAGTTCTCGATCAGCGCGCGACCAGCCTCGACCGTGGGCGGCTCGCCCGGGCGGATCTTGCGGTAGAGGTCGAGCAGCGCCTCGTCCTGCGTCTGGACGTGGTCCTTGTCCAGCGTGTCGATGACGGCCGGGTACGCGGCGAACTCCTCGCGGATCTCCGCGTCCGTCATGCCGAGCGCCTTGAGCAGCACAGTGGCGTTCTGCTTGCGCTTGCGGTCGACGCGCACGCCGACGTTGTCGCGCTTGTCGATCTCGAACTCGAGCCAGGCGCCGCGGCTCGGGATGACCTTGGCCGTGAGGACGTCCTTGTCGGACGTCTTGTCCGCGGTGCGCTCGAAGTAGACGCCCGGCGAGCGGACGAGCTGCGAGACGACGACGCGCTCGGTGCCGTTGATGATGAAGGTGCCGCGCTCGGTCATGAGCGGGAAGTCGCCCATGAAGACCGTCTGGCTCTTGATCTCACCGGTGGTGTAGTTGACGAACTCCGCCGTGACGAACAGCGGGGCGGCGAAGGTGAAGTCCTTCTCCTTGCACTCCTCGGCCGTGTACTTCGGCGGCTCGAAGCGGTGCTCGCGGAACGACAGCGACATGGAGCCGCCGAAGTCCTCGATGGGCGAGATCTCCTCGAAGATCTCCTCGAGACCAGCGGTCTCGGGAACGTCCTGCCGACCGGCCTCGAGGGCCTTGGCCACACGGCCCTGCCACTTCTCGTTGCCGAGCAGCCAGTCGAAGCTCTCCGTCTGCAGACCGAGCAGGTCCGGGACCTCGAGGGGCTCGTGGATCTTGGCGAAGGAGATACGGCGAGAGGCGGTGCGGTTCGCGATGGCGTCGGCGGTCGGAGCAGAAGGGGTGCGCGAGGCAGCCAAAAGAGGGGTCCTTCCCAGCGGATCGAGTGCACGCTGCACTGGTCCTGGCTAGGCGCGATCCCCCGGCCGGCGAGCCCCACGACGTCGTGCATTGACGACGAGGGTGGGCTCGGGTTATACGGGATCGCGGGCACAGGCCAGCGCAAAGCGCTAGCATACTCGGCCGCGGCTGCAAAGTCCACCCGGCATCGACACCCCCTGGAGTCCCCCACCGAAGTGGTTGACCGACCCTGAGGCGTCCGGTACGAGCGGGCGGCTCCGCCCGCACGACGACGTCGTTGTCGTCGCGCACATGGTGGCACACGTGGCGGGCCGGCGAAAGCCTGTCCCTCATCCGGACGCGGCGAGGCCCGCGTCCCCTGGGGGGCGCGGGCCTCGTCTGCGAGCTGGCGTGCTACCTCCGTGCGACCGGCGGACCGGCGACGGAGGCGGCGATCACTTGAGGGTGACCGTGGCGCCGGCGGCCTCGAGGGTCGCCTTGGCCTTCTCGGCGTTCTCCTTGGTGATGCCCTCCAGGACGGCCTTGGGAGCGGCGTCCACGAGGTCCTTGGCCTCCTTCAGGCCGAGGCTCGTCAGGACGCGCACCTCCTTGATGACCTGGATCTTCTTGTCACCGGCGGCCTCGAGGACGACGTCGAACGAGTCCTTCTCCTCCTCGGCCTCGACCTCGGCAGCGCCACCGGCGCCGGCGGGGGCCGCAACGGCGACGGGAGCGGCAGCGGTGACCTCGAAGGTCTCCTCGAACGCCTTCACGAACTCGGAGAGCTCGATGAGGGAGAGCTCCTTGAACGCGTCGATGAGCTCGGTGGTGGTGAGCTTCGCCATGGTGGCGGTTCCTTCCGATCAATGCCCGGTGGCCGGTGCGGCTACCTGGGCGGGGGTTCAGTGAGTGCCTGTCGCCGGGTGGCTCAGGCAGCGACCTCGGTCGACTCCTCGAGCTTGAGCCGGAGAGCGTCGACGGTGCGTGCAGCCTGAGCAGCGGGGGCGGTGAACAGGTAGGCCGCCTGGAAGAGCGACGCCTTGAACACGCCGGCCGCCTTGGCCAGCAGAACCTCACGGGACTCGAGGTCCGCGAGCTTGGTGACGTCCGCAGCGGTCAGGGCGCGTCCGTCGAGGACACCGCCCTTGATGACCAGTGCAGGGTTCGCCTTGGCGAAGTCACGCAGTCCCTTGGCGGCCTCGACCGGGTCACCGGAGACGAAGGCGATCGCCGACGGGCCCGTGAGCGCGTCGTCGAGGCCTTCGAGGCCGGCATCCTTGGCCGCGATCGCGGTCAGCGTGTTCTTCACCACGGCGTAGGTTGCGTTGCCGCTGAGCGCCTTGCGCAGCTTCTTGAGCTGAGCAACGGTGAGCCCGCGGTACTCGGTCAGCACGGCTGCGTTGGAGTCACGGAACAGGTCCGTGAGCTCTGCGACAGCGGCTGCCTTGTCCGGCCTCGCCATGGCAATCCTTCCGATGGTGGTGCCACCGGTCGTCACGTCCCCCAACAGAAAGAGCCCCGCGCAGGCGCGGGGCTCGCCAGGAAGCTCGGCGCAAGCCGAACCATCCGGGAACTCTCACCTGCGCTGGCCTCCGCGTGCTGCGGGACTTCGGGCGATCGGGCGTGAGCACTGCGTGCGCACGACACGGTCGACGACCGGCGGTCTTTGGGTCCCCTCAGGGTACGGCACGGGCCGGAGGCCACCAAATCGCCGGTCAGAGCGGGGCGCCGAAGCAGACCAGCGGTGCGACGACCCCGGTCTGGGCCGCGTCCTCGGCGGTCGCCGTCGCGACAGCCTGCGCGACCGGGACGCCCGTGGCGAGAAGCGCGTGGGTGCGCGTCATCACCTTGAGCGCGGTCGCGTCCGGGAGCGGGGCGAGCGCGGCGACGACGCAACCGACCCCGGTGCGCAGGAGCACGCTCGCGAGCCCGAGCGCCTCTCCCCCGGCCCGGATGCTCGCGCGGCCCACCTCGCAGCTGGACAGCAGCACGAGGTCCGGCGACCCCCCACCCGAGTCCAGCTCGTGCGCGAAGAGCGGCCCGTCGGCCATGCGGACCGACGAGAAGAGCGGGTTGTCGGGCTCGTGGCGGCCGTGCGCGGCGAGGTGCACGATGCCCGGCGAGCCCAGCAGGGCGATCATCCGGGAGACCGTGGCCTCCTCGCCCACCACGACCTCTCCCCCCGGCCACAGCCGGCCGATCTCCTCGGCCTCCGCCTCGGCGTGGCGCAGACCCGGTCCGGCGGCGGCGCTGACCCGGACGGGGACGGGGCTTGCCGTGCCGGCGTAGGTCATCCAGTGGTGGACCGACGGGGCGACGACGGTCGGCAGGCCCACGCGCGACGAGAGCATCGACCACGGCAGCACGCCGAGCCAGCCGGTCGCCACGACGACCAGCTCACCGGGCGCGCCGAGCGCCGGCTTGAGCCGCTGCTCCAGCCGGGTCATCCCGGTGTGCAGGGAGCTCAGCGCGACGCCGCGCAGGTCGGAGGGGACGAGGGGGTTCGCGGTTACCTCGAGGTCGGCGTGCACGCGCCGGACCAGCTCCGCGATGCTCGCCGTCTCCCCGAGGTGGTGCAGCACGGTGCGGTCGTCGCCGACCTCCACGGCCAGGAGCTCGCCCCGGTGCTCGAGCACGTCGAGGACCACGCCGCCGGGCCGGTCGCGCAGCAGCCGCCGCACCTCGACGGTGCGACCCGCCCGGTCACCCCCGGCCCGTCCGCTCTCGTGCCAGGACCGGGCCAGGATCTCGTGCTTCAGGCGCTGCGCCTCGCGCTCGACACGGAGGAGCCGAGGGTCGCCGCCCACCCGCAGCCGCACCCCACGGTTCTTGTCGATCAGCTCGCGCAGCTCCTCGAGCAGGGCCGCCGAGACGGGGTCGCTGGGCGGGTTGACCCGCGGGGTCCCGCCGATCACCGACCGCACCCGCTCCGCCGCGTCGAGCACGGCCGAGGCCCGGCCGGTGGCGAGCGCCAGCGACACGTCGAGCGCCGCGAGCCCGGTCCCGTGCACCGCGCCGGCCGTCCGCAGGTCGAGCGAGCCGAACCGCGACCGGTGCAGCCCGAGATCGCGCTGACCGGCACGGACGTACCGCCCCGCGCGCTCCCGGTCCCCCGCCTCGAGCGCGAGCATCGCGCGGATGCGGCGCCCGTGCAGCCGGACCGCGATGGGGTCGCTGTTCCGCACGGGGCCGAGCGCCTCGAGCACCGCGGCGGGCTCGGTGAGCACCCCGCGCGCGAGATCCGCCTCGATCCGCACGTAGGCCGCGGCGGTGGCCCAGATGGTGCGGCCGGTGGAGATGCACATCTGTTCCAGCCGACTCGCGCTGCGAGCCAGGGCCGCCCAGCGGGCGCGGGAGTGCACGTCACCCGGGGCGCTCGCGTACGCCTCGGCATCGGCCTGCAGGGCGAGCAGGGAGGAGCGGACCACCCACGCGTCGTCGCCGCGCCGACGGAACCGTCGCTCGGCCGACAGGGCGAAGTCACGGGCGGCGGCGAGGTCGCCACGCAGCATCGCGCACTCGGCCCGACCCAGCTCGCACTCGGCGACGTCGCGCGGGAGGTGCTGCTCGGCGAACCGCGCGGCGGCCTCCGCCAGGGTGCTGTCGGCGACACCGACCAGCCCCGCCTCCAGCAGCACGCGCGCGCGGTCCTGGAGCGCGGTGGGTCGGGGTGGCCCCGGCAGGATCGCGGCCGCGGCCTCCATCACGGCGAGGGCCTCGGGCATCCGGCCGGCGACGAAGCTCAGGTAGCCGAGGTTGTGCTCCGCCTTGAACACGAGGCGGACGAAGCCGGCCTCCCGCGCGCGCCGGGCGCACTCCGCGAAGTCCGCCCTCGCCGCCGCCACCTCGCGGCGCTCGATGTGCAGCACGCCGCGGTTCAGCAGCGAGCGGCACGCGTCGATCGGGTCGGCGTCGTCGGACGCGGCGATCGCCACGTCCAGCTCCCGCAGCGCGTCGTCCTGGCGACCGGCCCGCAGCGCCAGCAGCCCGCGCAGGCCGGAGAC